>CAYQUI010000022.1:0-23733 GCA_964420685.1 uncultured Lentisphaeraceae bacterium
CAAGAGAAATGTTGGACGAGACCACCTTGACGACGACCTCAATCAATTTGTATGTCGATTTTTACATGAATATCAAACTGTGGTATACTACCGTCCCAATGACGAATCTTCTTGACAAGGCCAATAGAACGACGAAATCCATTTCCAGACCGGAACTTTCTTCTCTGCTGGCATGGCCCGATGCAGAGAAACTGTTTGCCGCAGCCTATGCCGTAAAGACGCGCGAAGTCGGCCGCACCGTCTCATTCCGTAGCCTTGTCGAGTGCGGAAACGTGCGCGAGATCGAAACATCGAATCCGCAGCTCTCTGCCACGCCGCATCCTGCAGACCATTCGATGGCATCCGAACGGCTTGATCTTGGTCTGCGCATGATAGCGGCAAGCCGCCTTGAGACAATCGCCTGGAACAGACGCGGAGATTCTCCGCACAGGAGGGAAAAATGAAGATTGCGGTTGGACTTTCAGGCGGTGTGGATTCTTCTGTCGCCGCCACCCTTCTCAAGGAGGCCGGACACGACGTGACTGGCGTGACGATGAAGCTTTGGCGAGAGGGAAAGTATCGTGGCGGGGATCGCGACGCCTGCTTCGGTCCGCACGAGGCAGATGACATCGATCGCGCCGCCGACCTCGCCAGATCGCTCGGAATCGGATATCAGGTGTTCGACTGCTCCGAGGAATATGAGAAAGCCATCATCGGCTACTTCAGGGAGACAAGCCTCAAAGGGCTGACTCCAAATCCATGCGTGATGTGCAACGCTGCCATGAAGTTCGGACTTCTGCCGCGCATGGCGCGCAAGAGCGGGATGTCGTTCGACCGCTTCGCCACAGGACACTACGCCAGGATCGTCCAAACCGAAAACGGCCGTCTTGCCGTCTCTCGCGCCGTGGACGTGAAGAAAGACCAGAGCTACTTTCTCTACCGTCTTTCGCAGAGACAGCTCGCTGAGACGCTGTTTCCGCTCGGCGAACTCACCAAGTCCGAAGTCCGGAAAATAGCGCTTGACCACGGCCTCGCCTCCGCCGACAAGCTCGATTCGCAGGATTTCTACTCCGGTGACAAGAGTGAGCTGATCGGCGCGGACGAACGCGAAGGCGACATCGTGGATCTTTCCGGAAACGTGGTTGGACATCATCGCGGCTTCTGGCGCTATACCGTCGGACAGCGCAAGGGCATCGGCGTGTTTGGCCCAGAACCATACTACGTAATCCGCCTTGACGCCTGCCGCAACCGTGTCGTCGTGGGAAACCGCGCCGAAGCGTTCTCCAAAAGATTCTCCGTCTCCGGCCTCATGTGGATGGGCATCGGCGAACGCAACGACGCCATGACATGCCATGTGAAGATCCGCAGCACAGGCGAACCGCTCGGTCCGGTCACGCTTGAAAATGGAGTCTGCACCTCAGACGGCAACGGGCTGTTCGGCGTGGCCCCTGGACAATCCGCCGTCTTCTACGGCGATCAGGGACAGATTCTCTGCGGAGGCATAATCGCATGAGGCCTTCGGGGACAGAGCCCTTGGGGACAGGCCCCGACACTTCAGAGGGATCCTTGGGGACAGACCCCGACACTTCAGAAGTCGTCAGGGCCGTCGAGAACTGCAACCGCCTCGTGCGCAGGTGGTATCCGAAGGGGACGGACTTCAGCCGGCTGACGAGACGGCAGATACGGGATCTGGAGGACACCATCAACTCAATCCACAGGGAAGCACCCGACGGAGAGACCGCATATGCCTGCGATCAGCGTCTGGCCAAGGCGGCTTAAGGAGTTCTTGCTGACCCACCCCTTTACAAGTCACCCGCATTAACGGGCTGCCGGCCACAGCCGCGCCGACGCACGGGAGAGGTCAGACGTCAATGCGGATGATCTTGCGAATCATCAGCCAGCCAAGCGCAATGAGGGCCAGCATCCCCGCGACGGACAGAACGCCCGCCGAGCTCGTCAGGAACGGAATCATCATCTTCGGCTTGATCATCGTCATCACGGCGCCCAGGAAAAGCGGCATCGCCGAAACGATGAGTCCCTGAAGGCGACCCTGCGCCGTGAGGGACTTCACCTTGCGCTCGACCTTCTGGCGGCCGCGAATCGTCTCCGAGATCCGGTCGAAGATCTCCGTCACGTTTCCGCCCGTCTTCCGAGAGACGAGAATCGCCGTCGTGACGAGCGTCAGGTCTTCCGAGCCGACGCGCTGCGCGAGCGACTCCAAGGCCTCCTCGAACCCCATGCCGATCCGCAGCTGCCGCTGGAGAATCGCAAACTCCTCGCTCACCGGCGGCTCGCCCTGCTCGACGACGGAATCGAACGCCTGCGAAATCGAAAAGCCCGCCCGAAGCGCATTCGACATCGTCGCCAGAGCCTCCGGCAACTGGCGGTTGAACGCCGCGCGGCGCTTGCCGTCCAGATACCGCGCCAACGGCGACTCGCCGTTCTGCCACCCGGCGCGCACCTTCACGCCGGACGACACATACCACGCGAGGCCTGCCGCAGCCCCCGCAAAGAGCAAAGCAATCAGTCCGCCAACCATGCGTCCATTATACCAAAACGCCGTGGAGGGGACGCGCGCACCGCCGCCTCCTACTTCTTATCCGAAACGGCCGCCGGCGGCGCGTAGCGCGACACGAGCGCCTCGGTCGCGTCCACGCGCGCCGTCGCGATCTCGTCATCCTTGTTCGCGTCCTTGAGGGACGCAAGACGCTTCAGCGCCTCGTCTTTCTTTCCCGCCTCGGCCAGGCAGCGCGCCGCGCCAAGCTGCGCCGTGAGCGCAAGATAGCTCTTCGGGTTCGCCTGCGCGAAGGCGTCAAACGCGGCGAGGGCCTCGTCAAACTTCTTGAGAGCCTCCAGACACTGCGCCTTGCCGACGGCCGGCACGTCCGCAAAGCCATCCGGCGCCTTGCCGTCCAACGCCTCGTACTGGGCCAGGGCCTCCTCATAGCGACCGTTGTCGAAGTAGTTCTTCGCGAGGCGCAACTTGAGCGCGCCCGCCGTCGCCGTGCCGGAGAACTTCGAGACGGCCTCTTCGATCTCCTCGGTCGTGTAGGCGTTGACGACCGCGTCGGCGGCCGCCGCCTTCATCGCCGCGCGATGGTTCTTCCACCCGTACCAGCCACCCACGGCGATCGCCGCGACGAGCAGCCACACGACCGTCTGCTTGCCGTCCTTTTCCCACCATTCGACCAAGGGGATGAGTTCCGGATTTTTCTTGAGATTCATTCGTCTGTTCCTTTCGCTTCTTCGTTCGCTTCTTGCTTGTCGTAAAGATCGGCCCATTCGTTCAGGGTCTTTTCGCTCTTCTTCTCGGCGCGCGCCACAATGCGGGCGTAGTCAAGCGCGTCCAGGAAGTCGCGGTTGTGGACAAAACGCTGCTTGCCCTTCGTCGGCGACTGCGCCAGTCGCTTCAGAGACTCCTGCAGGACGACGGCCGTGAAGAACGTCGCCTTCGGCGCCGCGAGCGTCTTGGTCAGGCATTCCATGACCCGGCGGCTCGCGCCGTCCTTGCGCTCGGCCCGGAAGAACGCCGTCATCAAGACGGCGGCGCGCAGGCCGTTCGAGACCTCGAACCCCTTCTCCGCCATCATCCGCTCGTAGTCGTCCAAGACTTTCAGGTACTGGAACGTCTTCGACTTCTTCCCGCCGTCCCGGTCGATGAAGGCCGCCAGATCGGGCACGAGATCGCCCAGAAGGCCATAGTCGTACAACTGGCGGAACGCCTCTTCGCTGTGGCCGTACGGGAAGAGGCGAAAGACCTCCTCGCACACGCGCGGAACGGCCGCCGTCAAGATGCAGCGATGGTACTTCTTCATCGCCGCCGCCGTCCGCCGCTCGATCGAGAAGCCGAGCCGCGAAGAGAACTTGATCGCGCGCATCATCCGCACCGGATCTTCCTGAAAGCGAATCGCCGGATCGCCGATCGAACGAATGACCTTCTTCTCAAGATCCTTCATGCCGCCGATCCAGTCGATGACGGAGAAGTCCCGAATGTCATAGAACAGGCCGTTCACCGTGAAGTCGCGCCGATAGGCGTCTGTCTCCGGCGTCCCGAACGTATTGTCTTCCTTCGGGCCTTCCGCCGCATGCTCGATGATTTCGCCGACCGTCTGCGAGTTCTGGCGGAACGTCGCCGTCTCGATCACCTTCTCGCCAAACCGAATGTGCGCGAGGCGGAAGCGCCGGCCAATGAGGAAGCAGTTGCGGAAGACGCGCTTGACCTCGTTCGGCCGCGCCGACGTGCCAACGTCAAAGTCCTTCGGCGCGCGGCCAAGGAGAAGGTCGCGCACGCCGCCGCCCACCAGATAGGCGGTATAGCCCGCGTCAGACAGGCGGTAAAGAACCTTCAGCGCATCGGGGTCGATGTTCTTGCGCGAAATGCAGTGCTCCTGTCGCGCGTACACGACAGGCTTCCGACACTTCTTTTTAAGAAAGCCAAACATTAAGTGCGTAGTATACCAATTCCGAAGCCCCTCGCGCAAGTGGCAGGAGGGCAACACAAAAAAGGCACGGCCAAACAGCCGTGCCCCTTTTCGTGAATGGCAATCTCTCGATTACCAGCGGGTTTCGCGACGCGGGCCGCGATCGCCGCCACGGAAGCCGCCACGGCCGCCGCCGAAGCCACCGCGACCGCCGCGGAAGCCGCCCTCGCGCTCTTCGCGGGGCTTGGGCTGCGACTCGTTGACGCGCACGGTGCGCCCGTCGAGCTCATGTCCGTTCAGCGCGTCAATCGCAGCCTGCGCCTGAGCGGCGTCGGGCATCGTGACGAAGCCGAATCCCTTGCTGCGACCGGTCATGCGATCGGTGACAACGCGAACGGCGGTAACTTCGCCGAATGGCGCGAACGCCGCCTTCAGACCGTCGTCGGTCGTCGCGTACGCGAGGTTACCAACATAGATTTCCATCTGATCTTTCCTTGTTTTCTTTTTTGCACCTGAACGCGAAAGCACCCGCCCTCTTAATCCAAGCACGAAATCGTTTAGAAGTTGAACGTCACGCCGATGCCGCCCCACGCGAAGTCCTTGCGCGAGCCGTAGCTGTACCAGCTGTAGGGCATCGCGCGGATCGCGTCGCAGTTGTCGCGCAGATCCGGGTCAACGACACAGCAGTAGGCGACTTTCGCGAAAAGGCCGAAACGCTCGCTGATCTGGTAGTTCGCGTCCAGGCCCAGCTTCATCGTGGCAATGCCCGAATTGGCGTGGCGGATGCCGCCGACCTCATTGTCAAACGCCGTCGGGAAGCACCAGTTGTACTGCGACTCGCGCCAGACGCCCTCAAGGTAGGGCGTGAGCGAGAGCCCATCATCAACAGCGACCGTCTTCTTGAGGCCGAAGATCAGGAGGTTCGCGCCCTTCGAGTACTCGCGAACGGCCGTGACGTACGGAACCACATAGGGGTTCACGAGCGCGAAGCTGTGGTCAAAGTCCCACGTCGTGTGGTTCGAGACGCGCCCGCCCTTGTAGTTCTTCGTCGGATAGTAGAACCACACGAACGACGAACGCCAGTCAAGACCCCATGTCTTGTCGTCGTCAAACCAGAACGTGCGCCCGAAGTGGACGTTCGGGTCGTACTCGTTGAACGCCTGGCCCAGCTCGTTGTCGCGGCGGCGGGGCGTCAAGTCCGTGTTCGACCAGAGGCCAACGCCAACGTAGCCGAAGTCGCCGACGCTGACGTTGGCGTCAACGTAGCCCTGAAGCGTCGGGTTGTCGTTCACGAGCGACCCGTACAGCTGATAGCCCGAATAGAGGCCGTAGTTGCCAAAGCCCCAGACCGAGAGGAAACTCGTCTCTTCGGATTCAACCTTCTCAGCCTCACCCTTCTGTTCCTCGGCGAAAGCGGACAACAACGATGCCGCACACACAACGGCCATCAGCTTCTTCATGCAACTCCTTCGGGTTCTGTTTTTGTTGGTGGTTAGAATCTCTTGGTCAGAGGGTTTCGCACATTATAGCATTTCACCGCGTGGCTCTGCAACAGGCGCACGCCGTCAGCGCCCCAGCCCCCCGCGGATGACATCGCCCAAGCCCGACGCGCTGCCGCCCGAAACCGGCGCGACAATCGTCGCGTCAAGGACTTCGGCCTGCTCGGAGCCGATCCAGAACTTGATCTTCGAGCCGCGAAGCGTCTGGTTCTGCCCCTTCGACGCATCGATGATCTCCGCGTTCTGCCCGTCGCCGCCATACAGGACGACCATGCCGCTTTCCTTGTAGTACGACGCCTTCGCCCCATAGGCGCGCTTCATCTCGTTCGTCAACGCGATGTTCCCGATTGCGACGATGCGCTTGAGCGTGTTCGTCGTCGTCATGAAGACGTACGCCTTGTCCGCGTGCATCTGGTACTGCTCGTCGTCGACGTGGACATGCCCCGTGAAGACGGCCATCCCCTCCTTGCGGTCGTAGTACGTCGAATCGGACGTGATGCGCGCCAGGCGCGTCGTCGCCGGCGTCACGTCCGTCAGTTCGCCCGCGTCCGCCGCAGACGACAACGACTCGGCGGCCGACAGCCGCAGAGCCGCGCAAAGGAAAGGCAAAAGAAAAAAGCGAAACTTCATTCGGCGTGAATTATACCATAAATTCGCAGGCGCGCCTATCGTCCGTCAGGCGTCCTGCCGCCCGCGGATCGCGCGCCGAAGCGTGAGCGGGTCGGAATAGGCTATGCCCGAGTCGGCGGGCAGCCCGAACGCGAGGCGCGTGACCCGCGCGCCCGTGCCGCGCAGGAGCTCGGCGACGTACCCTGCCGTCGCGTCGCCGTCCATGTCCGTCGAGAGCGCCAGCAGGACTTCGCGGACGCCGCCGCGCACGACGCGATCCTGCAGTTCGGCGAGCCGCAGTTTCTCGGGGGCAATCCGCCGCGACGGCGAAAGCTTGCCGCCAAGCGCGTGGTAGCGGCCGCGAAAGGCCCCTGACGCCTCCAGCGGCAGAATGTCCGCCGGCTCCTCGACGACGCAAAGCTGCGCGCTCTCGCGCGTCTCGTCCGTGCAAAGCGCGCACGGATTGGCGTCCCGCGTCGTGAACGCCCCACAGCGCGTACAGCAGCAGACCGTCGCCTCGGCCACGTTCAGAGACGAGACGAGCGGCTTCAGCAGCCGCTCCTTCTCGCGCACGAGCGCAAGAGCCGCGCGCGCGGCCGACCGTCGGCCAAGGCCCGGCAGCCGCGCAAGACACTTTTCGAGCTCGTCGACCGGCGGAAGCATTTACTTTCCGAACAGCCCGCCGAGTCCGCCGCCCGCCTGCATCATCTTCATCATCTCGGCCTGGACGGATTCGCGCGCCCGCTTGAGCGCACCGTTGACGACGTTGAAGAGCATCGTCTCAAAGCGCGCGGGCTTGCCCTTGAGGACCTCCTCATACGCCTCCGGCGTGATGGCGATCTTCTCGATCGACATGTCGCCCTTGGCGACGACGGTGATGCCGCCGTTCGCGTACTCGGCGGTAATCTTCTTGATTTCGGCCTCGATGCGCTTCGACTCCGCGCGCATCTTCATGGCTTCGCGAACCTGATCAAACATACCCATGCGTTGTTTCTCTCTTTCGTTATTTAAGTCTTCTCTGTCGGCCATCCGGTCTTTCGGCCATCCGACCATCCAATTCATTCGGTCATCCAATCATTCGACTATTCGACCCTTCGATTATTTCATCCAATCTCCCGCCCTGCGAGGTCGCGGTAGGCCTGGACGTAGATCTCGCGCGTCTTCGCAATGACCTCGTCGGGAAGAACCGGCCCCGGCGGCTGATGGTTGAAGTGGATCGAGTCAAGCCAGTCGCGCACGTACTGCTTGTCCAGCGACGGCGGATTCGCGCCGACCTTGTAGCTCGCCGCCGGCCAGAAGCGCGACGAGTCGGGCGTCAGCACCTCGTCCGCAAGGATGAGCGAGCCGTCCGCGTCCTGTCCGAACTCGAACTTCGTGTCGGCGATGATGATGCCGCGTTCCCGCGCATAGTCAGCCGCCTTCGTGTAGAGGCCGATCGTCGCGTCCTTGAGGGCCTTTGCCGTTGCCTCGCCGACGAGCGCCTTCGTCTGCTCGTAATCGATCGCCTCGTCGTGGTCGCCGATCGCCGCCTTCGTCGTCGGCGTGAACAGCACCTCGTCGAGCTTGGAGGCGTTCTCGTAGCCCGCGCGCAGCCTTTCGCCGTTCACCGTGCCCGACTTCTGGTACTCCTTCCAGCCCGAACCCGTGAGGTAGCCGCGCGCGATGCACTCGACCTCGACCATGTTCACCTTCTTCACGAGCATTGAACGCCCGCGCAAGTCTTCCTTGTAGGGCTGGAGTTCGGCCGGGTAGGCCTCCACGTCCGCCGTGATGAGGTGGTTCTTCACGCCGAAGAAATCGAGCCAGAAGAGCGAAAGCTGGTTCAAGACCTTGCCCTTGTCCGGCACGCCGCACGGAAGAATCACGTCAAACGCGCTGATGCGGTCGGTGACGACCATCAGCAACTTGTCGCCAAGGTCAAAGACGTCGCGGACTTTGCCGCTCTTCTGCGGAAGCCCCGGAATCGCGCATTCCAGCAACGCCTGGTTCTTGTCGTATTTCATTTTCCCTGTCCCTCTCTGAAAAATAAAGCCGAAATCCGTCCGGTCTTTCTCAGCCCGAACGCTCGGAAACGCATAGTATACCAAAAATGCTCAGGAGGCGGAGGCGGTCGCCCGCTCCAGCCTTTCCAGCAAGGCCGTGCATCCGGCGAGGACATCGCGATAGGTCGCGTCGAAATCGCCCGTGTACCACGGGTCGGCAATCGCGCGGTCCTGCCCGGCGAACGACAGCAACAGGCGGACTTTTCCCTGTTCCGTCGCGCCGACGAGACGGCGCAGGTCGGCGATGTTCGCCTCGTCCATGCCAATCAGAAGGTCATAGGCCTTCGCCTTGTCCGCCGTCAGCCGCCACGCGGCGCGCGGCGCAAACGGAACGCCGTGCGTGCGCAGCTGGGCGCGTGTCCCGGAATGGATGTCGCGGCCGATCTCGTCCGTGTGCAACGCGGCCGACTCGACGAGCAAATCGTCACGCCCCGCCTCGGCCGCCAGCTTCTTCATGACGAACTCGGCCATGGGCGAACGACAGATGTTTCCATGGCAGCAAAACAGGATTCTCATGGCGCAAGCTCCATTCCGTCCGGCAAACGCGGCGTCGCCAGCTTAATTAGCCGGTCCAGTTTGTCCTCAAGGCGATCCAGCCGCTGATCCAGACGCGCCTCAAGTCCGTCCATTTTCCGCTCCAGCCGGTCGAAGCGATCGTCGAGACGCGCCTGAACAGCCTCCGATTCCGCGCGGATTTCAGCCGCCAGCCGTGCGCCGTCCACGCCCGTTCGGAACGTCCGCCACAGACCGACGGCCAGCGCGACCAACAGCGACAGGACGACGATCCGCACCCAGATCCGTGCTTTCATGTTTTCGATTTCGCCTAATAGAGCGACCCCGCCCTACGCAGGGCCCCGAAACTGGCAATGTTGGTGGCAAGCGGTTTCATGCGGACATTATAGCAAAAACCACGGACGTAAAAAATCGCGCCCTCCGCCCAGGCCGTCCACTTGACAGCGGCAAATTAGATTTGGTAAACTTCGCGCCTGTTGTGAGTTAGTGTCGTCTAATCGGCAGAGGGCGATGCAACCACGAAGAAAGGAAAAGGTTCAGGTATGCCATTGTCGTTCTTCAAGGCCGGCGAGTCGGCGCGCGTCATGCGCGTCGGCGGGGCGGATACCACACGCAAGCATCTCGGCAGCCTCGGATTCTCGGCGGGGACGATCGTCCGCGTCATCGAGGACACGGACGGCGGCAAGATCGTCGGCATCCACGACAGCCGCCTCGCCCTCAACGACGAACTCGCGCGCCGCATCGACTGCGCAGCCGTCTAGAACCTGCCCTGTAAATTTTGAATCCGAATTGAACCTGTCAAGGAAAACGCAATGAAGACACTCAACGACATTCCCGTTGGCGCAGAAACGCGCGTCATCCGCCTCCACGGCGAGGGCGCCGTCAAGCGGCGCATCATGGACATGGGGCTCACCAAGGGCGCCGAAGTCGCCGTGCGCAAGATCGCCCCGCTCGGCGACCCCCTGGAACTGACCGTGCGCGGCTACGAACTCTCGATCCGCAAGAGCGAGGCCGCGCTGATCGAGGTCGAGTGAACCCTTGGCCTCGTTTTTTTTTAAGGAGTCAATTAGTTATGTCTAACAAGATTACCCAAGGTAAAGGCGGACAGCCGAGCGTGGTCAAGATCGCGCTTGCGGGCAACCCGAACTGCGGCAAGACGACGCTCTTCAACGCGCTGACGGGCTCGAACCAGTACGTCGGCAACTGGCCGGGCGTGACGGTCGAGGAGAAGGACGGCCTGCTCAAGGGCGACAAGTCGGTCGTCATCCAGGACCTGCCCGGCATCTACTCGCTCTCGCCGTATTCGCTGGAGGAGAAGGTTTCGCGGCGGTTCCTCGTCGAGGGCTCGCCGTCGGCGATCCTGAACATCGTGGACGGCACGAACATCGAGCGCAACCTCTACCTGACGACGCAGCTCGCCGAACTGGGCCTTCCGATGGTGGTCGCGGTCAACATGATGGATCTCGTGCGCAAGAACGGCGACAAGATCGACATGGCCCGCATCGCGTCCGCGCTCGGCTGCGAAGTCGTCGGCATCAGCGCCCAGCACAACGAGGGCAGCGTCGAGGCCGCCGAGCGGGCCGTCGCGCTCGCGCGGGAGGGCAAGACCGCCGACGCCCCCCACTTTTTCACCGGACCGGTCGAGCACGCGATCGCCCACATCGAGGAGACGATCGAGGGCAAAGTCGACGCGCGCGCGCTCCGCTGGTTCGCCGTCAAGGTCTTCGAGCGCGACGCCGAGATCATCGACCTCCTGGGGCTGGACGCCGAAACGCGGGAGCATCTTGACGCACACGTCCGCGACTGCGAGAAGGAACTGGACGACGACGCCGAGTCGATCATCACGAACCAGCGCTACGACTTCATCAAGACGCTCGTCGGCAAGGCCGTCGCGAAGAAGCGTCACGCGAAGTCTCTGACCCTGTCGGACAAGATCGACAAGATCGTCACGCACAAGATCCTCGCGCTGCCGATCTTCCTCGTCTCGCTCTGCGTGATGTGGTTCCTCGCGGTCTCGGACTGCGGGCCCGGCACGCGGCTCACGGACTGGGCGAACGACGAGTTCCTCGGCGACGGCTGGCATCTGCCGTTCACGATGCACGAGGTCGACGGCAAGGACTACGCCACGGCGTGCGAGGACTTCGCGAAGGCGGAGGCCACCGTCGCGGCGTGGGAGGCCGGCGAGAAGAAGGCGGCCGTCGAGGACGAGGAGACCGGCGAGACGGCCGAGGAATGGGACATCGACGAAGCGGCCTACACCGCCGCGAAGAAGGTCGAGGAGCCGAATCCGTCCGACTACGGCGTCTGGGTGCCGGGCATCGGCGCGCTCGTCGCCGAAGGCCTTGAGAAGGCCGGCGCATCCGAGATGGTTTCCTCGCTCGTCAACGACGGCGCGTGGGGCGGCGTCGCGACCGTGCTCGGCTTCGTGCCCGTCATCACGATCGTGTTCCTCTTCCTCGCGTTCCTCGAGGACTGCGGATACATGGCGCGCGTCGCGTTCATCATGGACCGGCTCTTCCGCAAGTTCGGGCTCTCCGGCAAGAGCTTCATCCCGATGATCGTCGGCAAGGGCTGCGGCGTGCCGGCCGTCATGGCGGCGCGCACGATCGAGAACGAGCGCGACCGTCGCATGACGATCATCCTCGCGACGTTCATCCCCTGCGGCGCGAAGACGGTGATCATCGCGATGTTCATGGCGATCTTCTTCCGCGAAATGTGGTACGTCGCGCCGCTCATGGACGTGATCGGCATCGCAATCATCGTCCTCGGCGGCATCGCGCTCAAGAAGTCGCGGGCGTTCGCGGGCGAAGCGGCCCCGTTCGTGATGGAGCTTCCGGCCTACCACCTGCCGACCGTGCGCGGCATCCTCATCCACACGTGGCAGCGCGTGAAAGGCTACATGCTCAAGGCGGGCGTCATCATCTTCCCGGCCTGCGTCTTCCTCTGGTTCATCATGCACTTCGACTGGTCGCTGAACCTCCTGGCGGACGAGGAGATCGAACGCTCGATTCTCCATGACCTCGGCAGCTGCATCGCGTGGATCTTCGCGCCGCTCGGCTTCGGCACGTGGCAAGGCGCGGCAGCGACGGTCTCGGCCGAAATCGCCAAGGAGCAGGCGACGGCGACGCTCGGACTCGTCTCGGCGAACCTCGGCGGCGCGACGACGGCCTCGAACATCGCGGCCCTCTTCGGCGGCATGAGCGCGTTCCCGAAGTTGGCGGCGTTCTCGTTCCTCGTCTTCAACCTCTTCGTGCCGCCGTGCATGGTCGCGATCGCGACGACCTTCCGCGAGATGGGCTCGCAGAAGTGGGGCTGGTTCGCGATGGGCTTCCAGCTCGCCGTCGGCTACGTGATCGCCCTCTCGTCCTACCAGATCGGCCTGCTCGTCTGCGGCGGCGGCTTCGGGTTCTGGACGGCCGTCACGCTCGTCGTCGACGCGCTCGCGCTTTGGGCGATCTGCCGCCCGGCGCCGAAGGAGGTCGCATGAACGCGGCCTCGGCCCTCATCCTCGGTCTCGTCCTTGCTCTGGCTGCGCTCGCCGTCTGGCGGGCGTGGCGCAAGGGCGCGCCGTGCGAATGCGGCGGAAACCGCAAGGCCTGCGGCGACTCGTGTTGCTGCTGCGGAGAAAAGACTCGCCCCTCGCCCCCTCTCGTCCCTCGAGTCACTCATGTCCCTCCCGACAGACGACAGCAAGGGCTGCGCAGCTGACTCTCGCATGAAACAAAGGACTAAAAGGACTATACATCCTAAGGAACTAAATTTTTTTTAACAGCAAAGTAAGCCATGTCTAATTAAATAAGATGCTGCTAACGAAATAAGCGAAGGCTCATAACGTCAGGGCAGACCGCCCGAAAAAAAAAACACACCTCAACAAACGGCCCAACCACCGGCCAAACAAACCAAAAGGAAACAAGAAAATGAACTCAAAGCACATCATGACAGCACTCGCCTGTGCAGCCGCAGTCTGCGGCAGCGTTCAGGCGGAAACGAAAGCCGAATCGTCGGGCCTCAACTGGGCCATGGGCGAGGGCGTGACGTTCAACGAGACGCCCGTCGTCGCAGCCGAAGCCGGCCTCGCGTTCGACTCCAAGTTCATGAGCTACGGTCTCGTGGACAACGACGATCCCATCCTCACGCCGTCAGCGGCCCTCACCTTCTTCGACTGGGTGACGTTCAGCGTCGAGTCGATCTTCGACACGTCGCGCTACGGCGAAAAGGCAGGCTACGGCGACCGGGCGTTCAAGTATCAGGAACTCGACCCCGGCGTGGCGATTGGCCATGCGTTCGGGCCGGATGACGTGTCGTGGCTGCCGACGACGGTCGAGTTCGAGCTCGGCTACATGTACGAGGCGCATCCGGACGTCGTGGACGACGACACGCAGTTCATCACCTTCTCGATTGGCCTTCCCGACCTCTGGTTCGAGCCGACGTTCGCCTACGAGCGCGACATTGACCGTGACGACGGCACCTACCTGAACCTGGAAATCGGACACACGTTCTCGCTCATCGAGGGCAAGGAAGAGGGCGACGACGACATTCTCTCCTTCCGCGTCTCGCTCGCGCAGGGCTGGGGCGACCAGCGCCGCGTCACGGCCTACCTGGAGGACGTCAACGGCCTGAACCGCCAGAGCCTGATGGACACCTGCCTCAAGGGCGAGTTCACGTGGAACATCACGGACGGCGTCTCCCTCGGCGCGTACATCGCCTACTACGACTACCTCTTCGACACGTCGGCCCGCGATGCCGCGACGCACTACGAGGGGACGGAAGCCTATACGGAGAGCTACAACTTCGTGACGGGCCTCGCGCTCGCCGTCGCATTCTGATTTCCCGGCCACACGCACACATGGCCTGAGAAAAAAAATCCTGTTGGTGGTTACAGCGGGTCCCCGGCTTCGGATGTTCCGAGCCGGGGCTTTTTTGTCACGGCACAGGAACTCCGACTCAGGCCCGCGCGCGGAACGCGCGCCGTCTAGCGCACGGCGCGACGAAACGAAAAGAGAATCGCGTTCAACGCATCGACTGACTCGGAGATCTCGGCCTGGCCCGAAACGGCGATGCGCAGAATGGTCGCCTCGAACTGGGAGTAGAGAAGCGCCGTCGCGCGGTTCGCGTTCACGGACGCGTCGTACTCGCCCTTGTGGATCGCCTCGACGATGAACGAGTGGAGGATGCGTCGCATCCCCATCGTGTGCCGCAGGATGTTGCCGACGGGAATCGTCCCGCCCCGCCGCACGGCGCAGAGGAAATCGACGATGACGCAGAGGAAGTCGCGGTTGTCGAAGAGGAGCGCGAAGACGGCGATGCAGATCTGACGGAGCTTCGCGTCCGCCGAAAGGCGCGACCGAGCAATCTCGCGGTAGCGCACGCCGACGGCATCCGTCGCCCCGTCAATCGCCTCGTTGAAGATCTGGCGCTTGTCCTTGAAGTAGGTATAGAGGAGCGTCCGCGAAATGCCGCACGCCTCGGCAATCATGCCGAAGTTGACGTCGTCAAAGCCATGCCGCGCGAACAGCCGAAGGCTGATCGCGCGGATCTCACGCTTGCGCTCCCGATGATTGACCGTCCGGTTCGCCATCGGGACGCATTATACCAAATTCGCCATCAGAACGTGTAGGAAAGCGAGGCCGACAGCATGTGCGAATACGAGTTGCGCGTCCCGAACATGTGCCCTTCGATCTCCCGCTCGCCCGAATCCATCTTGACGAGGTTGTAGCCGAGGTCAAGGCGCAGCGAACGCCAGACAGCGTAGCCGCAGCCCAAGCCGATGATGTTGCGGTCGCCGCCCGGCAGCATCGTCGTGCCCCGCTCTTTCGACGAAGGATCCATGTCGTAGACATAGCCGCAGCGAAGCGAGAAGTCGTCCGTGACATCGTATTCAAGACCGACCGAGAAACGCCAGACGTCATCCCATTCCAGCGGCAGGTCGAAGGACGTCGCCTCCCCGGTAATCGGCTTGCGCGCGGGGATCTTGAAGGCGATCGTGTCCACGCTCGACCACTGCGTCCAGGTCGTCGCGAAGCCCACGTGCCACTTCTCGTTCGGCGAATCCCAGTTGAGACCGGCCGTGAGCGACTGCGGCAGCGTCAGCTTCGCGCTCGCGTCACTGTGCGTGTCGCCGCCCAACGCCTGGTAGGGATACGGCCCGATGGAGCCTCGAATGTCAAAGTCGCCCTTGATGTTGTGCTTGATCTGCGAACGATAGACGACGCCGAGGTTCAGGCGGCCGAGGTCTTCGTTCTCGAAGAGCCGGAACGTCGTGCCGAAGTTGTAGCCCATCGAGACGTCGTCTCCGTCCAGTTCCGACTCGAGGTTGTAGCCCAGCGTGCCATGGGACGGACGCTTCTTGTTGTTGAACGTGATGTAGCTCATCTTGAGGCCCGCCGCGAGCGACCACCACTCCGTGATCTTGTAGGCCAGGTTCGGATTGAGCGTAAACTGCTCCAGCGTCGTCTCCGTCGTGTCGCCCGCAAGCGTCCAGTCCGTGCCGTACTTCGTGCCGAGGCCGTTCTCGCAGAAAATGCCAAGGCCGAAGAAGAGGTCGCCCCACACAGGCGTCGTCAAGTAGAAGTTCGGAATGCAGAACAGCCCCGGATTCATGTTCCGCTCGCTCCGCCCGTCCACCGTCACGTCCGAATAGAGCCAAACGAGCGTTGAACCAACCATGACCGACACATTCGTCGTTTCTGTCATATTTGCTGGGTTGTAATAGACGGCGGAGGCATCCTTCGTCGAACCGACGAGCGCGCCACCGAGCGCATTTCCGCGCGCAGACGCCTCATAAAGCCCAAATCCAGCCGAATAGGCCGCACCCAGCGGAAGTCCCATGCACAAGCCAAGAAGCAGTTTTTTCATCTTTGACACTTTCTCTTTTTTTGTCAGATTCGCGTAGTATATCATAATGGGGCCGTTGTCTGCAACCGCCCCGTCAAAACAAAAAAAGAAACGCCCGGATGAGAATCCGGGCGAACCAATACTGACCTAGAAAGAGGACTTAGGCTTCGGGCTTGGTCTTCTTCAGGCCAAGGCCACGGCAACCTTCCTTCCACTCCCCGCGCTTCTGGAGGAGATCAACGCGCTCAAAGCGCTTGAGAACATTGCGCTTCGAGGTAATCTTGCCGGAACCCTTAAGAGATGCATGCTGGCTCATTTTTTATCTTCCTTTCAATCGATGAGAGCGTAGTATATCATTTCTCGGTCGGCTTTTCAACCGCCGACGGCAGAATCTGCTTGTATTCCTCGGCCGCCTCGATCTTCGCCGCGCGAATCTGATCCATCACGAACTTCTGCGTGAACGCACGCTCAGCCTGGCTCTCCAGCATTTTCACGAGATCCTCCTTCTTCGGGAGGGGCTGGACGCCTGCCGTCTTGACGAGGATGTGGCTCGCCTGAACCTTTTCGGGCGTCGCGGGCGTGTCGCCCTGCGCCGCGACGGCGGGCGTCTTCTTCGTCACGAGGATGAGGTGCTGGCCGAACTGCGTCTTCACCGGATCGGAAACCTTGCCGACGGGCAGCTTGAACGCGACCTCGTCGAACTCCTTCACCATCTGGCCATGCGTGAACTCGCCAAGGTCACCGCCCTTCGCGGACGACGGGCAGGCGGAATTCGCCTTCGCAAGCTCGGCGAACTTCGCCGCGACGTCCTTCGCGGGCGTCTTGTCAAGTTCGGCCTTGAAGCCGTTGATCTTCGCCAACGCATCCTTCTCTGCCGTCGCCGCCTTCTCATTCTGCGCGGTCAGCTCGTCAAGCCGCTTCTGCGCCTCGGCCGCGAAGTCCTTCTTCGCCTCCTTGGCCTGATAGGCCTTCAGCATCTTGTCGATGAGGATGCCGTTCTCGAACTCCGCCCGCGCGCGCGCCTCGCCCAGCGGGAACTTCTTGAAGTACTCCTCGACCGACTTCGGCGCATCCGGCATGTTCGCCGCCGCCTTGAGGAACTCGTCCTCGCGCGTCTTGCGATCCTCGTCCGTCACGGCAAAGCCCTCGGCCTTCGCCTTCGCGACGAGGACGTTCTCGACGATGAAGCTCTGCGCGAGCTGGTTGCCGAACATCTGCCGCGCATAGGCCAGCTGGTTCGTGGGAATCTTGCCGCCTTGCGCCGCGAGGATCTTCTCGACGTCGGCCGCAATCTGAGCCTTCGTGAGCGTCTGGCCATTCACCGTCAACGCCGCTTCCGTGGCCTTCTGCGAGCATCCGATCGCCATTGCACCGGCCAGAAGCGCGGCGCCCATCACCTTCATGTTCATCATCTTATCGTGTTCTTTCGTTGTTTTTCGAAATCAGCGCGAGAACCGTCCGCCGTATGTCGGGGGCACAGTCCAAGTGGAAGTGATAGAATACACCAATTACCCGTGCCGCGTCAAGGGGGATTTTCGAATCGGGCACATCGCGTCCGGGATTCCGCAAGTAGGCCGCGACGGCCCGCGAGACGGGAATCGTCCGCTCGCCACGCAGCTGGAAGACGCCGGACGCGGCCTCGATCTCGGGCGCGAGGCCGAGAAGATGCAGGACGTCCAACTCAAAGCGCAGAAGCCGGCCGACGTCCGGCGCGCCTCCGTCCGCCAGCGCGTCCAGGGCATCCGACAGACGATCGTACCACGCGCCGCAGTCCGGACCGGTCGGCGCGTAGTCGGCGGCCAGACGGCGGAAGTAGCCCGCCAGGACGAGCGCACGGTAATCCGTCCGCAGGGCATCGCGCCGAACGAGCGGCGCGCAGTCGCGCAAGGCGTGCAAGTCGCCGCGCGCGCGGCCGTAGTAAAGGATCTCGCACGTGTAGTTGAGGTCGTACTGTCCGAGGAAAAAGCTCTTCGGACGAACCGCGCCCTTCACGACCGTCCCGACCTTGCCGCGCGGCGTCAGCCACGAGACGATGTGGCTCGTCTGCGACCACGGGCGGACCGACAGGCAGATTGCCTCCGACTTGACCGTCTCGCCGGCCACGCCCGCGCCCCCAGGATCAGGCGAGGTTGCCGATGACCGCCTTGATGCGACGCACCCCGGCGGACGAGCTTTGCTCCTTGACGATCTTGAAGCTGCCGAGCTCCTTCGTGTTCGCCACGTGCGGCCCGCAGCAGATCTCCTTCGAGACGTCGCCAATCGTGTAGAGCGAGACCTGGTCGCCGTACTTCGCGCCGAAGAGCGCCATCGCGCCCTCCTTCTTCGCCTCCTCGACGGTCGTCATCTTCTTCGTGACGTCAATGCCCTGGGCGATCCAGCCGTTGACGAGCTCCTCGACCTTCGCCTTCTCCTCCGCCGTCATCGGCTGCGGCCAGGTGAAGTCGAAGCGCAGACGCTCGGCCGTGATGTTCGAGCCTTTCTGAAGCGCCGTCGGGCCCAGCACCTGGTGGAGCGCCGCGTGCAGGAGATGCGTCGCCGTGTGCATGCGCGTGACGACCTCGGAGTTGTCCTGAAGCCCCGCCTTGAACGCGCCCGCGCTCGTCGTGCGCGAGAGCTCCTGGTGCTTGCGGTTCGCCTCCTCGAAGCCCTCCTTGTCCACCGTGAGGCCGTCCTTCGCCGCCATCTCGCACGTCATCTCGAACGGGAAGCCGAACGTGTCGTAGAGCTTGAACGCCGTCTTGCCGCTGATCTGCGACTGGCCGTGCGCCCTGAGCTGCTCGGCGACCTTCTTGTACATCGCCTCGCCCTTGTCGAGCGTCGCGTTGAAGCGCTTCTCCTCGGACTCCAGGTCATGCCGGCACTGCTCGAGGTTCGCCTTGAGCTCCGGATAGACGTGACTGTACTTCTCGCAGATGACCTCGGCGAGCGTCACGGTGAAGCCCTCGGCGATGCCCAGCTGGCGCGCGTAGCGCACCGCGCGGCGGATGAGACGTCGCAGGACGTAGTTCGCGCCGACGTTGCCCGGCTTCACGCCGCCCTTCGGATCGCAGAGGATGAACGTCGCCGTGCGCATGTGGTCGGCGACGATGCGCCGCGCCTTGAGTGTCTCGTCCGCGTTCAGCCGCTCGCCGCCGTCCGTGCCGCCGGCGGCCCGCAGCTCGTCGATCTTCGCCATGATCGGCTGGAAGATCTCCGTGTCGTAGACCGTCGGCGCGCCCGTCATCATGCAGACCGTGCGCTCGACGCCCATGCCCGTGTCGACGTTGTGGCGGCCGAGCGGAACGAACTTGCCCTCCTCGTTCTTGAGGTACTGCATGAAGACGTCGTTCCAGATCTCGATGTACTTGCCGCAGGAGCAGCCGGGACGGCAGTCCGGCCCGCATTTCGGCTTGCCCGTGTCGATGAACATCTCGGTGTCCGGCCCGCACGGGCCCGTCGTCCCGGCCGGACCCCACCAGTTGTCCTCGCGCGGCAGACGGAAGATCCGCTCGTCGGGCAGCCCCAGCGACTTCCAGATCGCGACGGCCTCCTCGTCGGCCGGGATGTAGCCGTCCTCGCCCGGCTTCCCCTCGCCGCGAAAGACCGTGACGTTGAGCTGTTCGGGGCTGAAGCCGAGCTTCGTCGTCAGGAACTCGAACGACCAGCTGATCGCCTCCTTCTTGAAGTAGTCGTTCAGCGACCAGTTGCCGAGCATCTCGAAGAACGTGAGGTGCGCCGCGTCGCCGACCGCGTCGATGTCGCCCGTGCGCACGCACTTCTGCACGTCCGTCAGGCGCGTCCCGGCCGGATGCTCCATCGCGCCCATCAGGTACGGCACGAGCGGATGCATGCCCGCCGTCGTGAAGAGGACGGTCGGGTCGTTTTCGGGAATCACCGAGGCGCCGGGGATGATCTTGTGCCCCTTCGACTCGAAGAACGTGAGATAGAGGTCGCGGAGCTCGTCCGCCGTGATGTCAGTCTTGGCCATTGCCGTAAACCCTCGATTCGTCGATTTTGTTTCTTTGTTCTGCCTGTTCCAAAAATCTGCGAGAATCCCGATTCGGGACTGCCCAAGCCCCGAACGTCACTTCTTCGCCTTGACGCCCAGGTCGGAGAGCTTCATCGAGATGACGCGCGAGACGCCCTTCTCCTGCTGCGAGACGCCGTAGACGAGATCCGAACCCGCGATCGTGTGCTGGTTGTGCGTGATGATGAGGAACTGCGACTGGCGCAGGAACTCCTTGAGCTGCTCGACGAAGCGGCCGATGTTCGCGTCGTCAAGGGCCGCGTCCAGTTCGTCCAGCATGCAAAACGGAGCCGGCTTGATCATGAAGATCGAAAACAGGAGCGCGACCGCCGTCATCGTGCGCTCGCCGCCGGAGAGGAGCGTGACGGACTGCGGACGCTTCCCGGGCGGACGCGCGATGATGTCGATGCCGCATTCGAGCGGGTCTTCCTCGTTCTCCAGGAGGACGAGGCGCGCTTCACCGCCGCCGAAGAGGCGCGTGAACATCGTCTGGAAGTTCTTGTTCGCCTGCTCGAAGGTCGAGCGGAACATGCCGCCCGACGTGCCGTTCAAATTGTTGATGAGGTCGAGGAGCTGCGCCTTCGCGGCGAGAAGGTCTTCTTCCTGCGCCTTCTCCTTCGCGTAGCGCTCCTCCAGTTCGCGGCACTCGTCGATCGCGACCATGTTGACCGGGCCAAGCGCGGCAATCTCGGCCTGCAGGCGGCCGACCGTCCCCTCCAGCTCCGACAGCGGCGGCACGACGCCCTTCTTCCACTCCGGATCCGGCTCGCGCATGACGGCGTCGGCAAAGAGGCCGTACTCGTCCTGCAGATGCTCGTAGACGTTCTGGCGACGCATTGTCGCCTCGGCGGACGCGACCTCCAGACGGCTCCGCACGTCCTTCGCGCGGTCGAGGTCGGCGCGCTTGCGCGCGGCGTCCTGGTCGGCGACCGCGATCTTCTCCAGCATCTCGGCGCGCTGGCCGCGCCCGTCGTTGATGCAGTCGACGAACGCCGACGCCTTCTCCTTGAGCTCGTCGAGCTGGGAAAGGAGGTCGCCCGACTCGTCCGTCAGCCGGCGAATCGAGTCTTCGTAGCCGGCGATCTGGTCTTCGCGCCCCGAAACCGCGTGCGCGAGTTCCGAACGCCGCCGGTTCGCCGCGTCGCGCTGCTGGCCGATGAACGAAAGCTCCTGCTCCATCTGGCTCGCGGCGATGCGCCGCTCGGTGAGCCGCTGGGACGCGGGAATGTGCTTGAGCTCCATCTCGCGCAGCGCGTCCTCGGCAGACGTGACGAGCGCCATCAGGTCTTCGCGCTTCATCATCGTCGTCACGGTCGTCCCGGCCCGCCACGTCTCGACGGCGCCGTTTCGGTTCACGTCCGCATCGTTGACGAGCGTGCCCGTGCGCGTCGTGTCGGCGACCTCGCGCCGCTTCGCCGCGACCTCCGCGCGCTGCGCGTCAATCGCGTCCTGCAGGGCGTTGAAGTCGGCTTCCTCGGCCTCCAATGCCTCCTTCGCGGCCGACAGCGAGTCCGTCAGGAGCTGCGCCTTCTGGTCCAGCGACTCGGCCTGCATCGCGACCTCCTCCAGCGTCGTCTTCGTCTGGACGATCTCGTTGCGGTCGCGGGCGATGTAGGCGCGGTATTCCTCGACGCGCGTCGCATTGACGCCGATCACCTCGCGGGCGCGCGCATACTCGGCCTCGGCGGCGGCCTGCTGGCCGGCGAGCGCCTGAAGGCGGTCTTCCAGCACGTGGACCTGCGCGTGCAGATCCTGCGCGAGGCTCTCTGCCGCCGTCACGGTGTCCTGCGCCTCGGCGATCGCCGCGTCGATCTCGTTGCGGCTGCGGGCGTTCTGCTCCAGCTCCTCGTCGTAGCCGTGGATGCGGTTCTTCGAGACGTAGATGTCAAGCCCGCGCAGCTGGTCGCGCAGTTCCTTGTACTTCTGGGCCTTGCCGACCTGCCGCTGAAGCGAGGCGATCTGGCGCTTCATCTCGCGCAGGACATCCGCCTCGCGCAGGAGGTTCTGCTCGGTCTGCTCGATCTTGCGGAGGGCGTCCTTGCGGTCGGCCTTGAACTTCGTGATGCCGGCGGCCTCTTCGAAGACGGCGCGGCGGTCTTCGGGCTTCGACGAGAGAATCGCGTCGATCTGGCCCTGGGCCATGACGGAGTACGAGCTCGTGCCGATGCCCGTGCCCATGAAGAGGTGCTGAACGTCCTTGAGGCGGCTCTGCTGCTTGTTGATGAAGTACTCGCCCGAACCGTCGCGGTAGACGCGGCGGGTGATCGTCACCTCGTGATAGTCGGTGCCCAGTTCCTTCTCGCAGTCGGTGAAGGTGATCGAGACCTCGGCGAGGCCGAGCGGCTTGCGCGTGTCCGTGCCGTTGAAGACGACGTCCACGAGCTTCGAGCAGCGGAGCGCCGTCGGCTTCTGCTCGCCGAGAACCCAGCGGATCGCGTCCGACACGTTGGACTTGCCACACCCGTTCGGGCCGACGATTGCAATCAGCCCAGGGTCGAAGTCCAGCCGCGTGCGATCCGCAAACGACTTGAAACCGATGATCTCGAGGTGCTTGAGATACATTAAACGAGGTTCCGCTTGATCAGATGCTCCGCGATCTCGACGGCGTTCAGCGCCGCGCCGCGCAGCAGCTGGTCGCCGGAGACGAACATCTCCAGCCCCCGGTTGTCGTCGCGCGAAATGTCGCGGCGAATGCGCCCGGCGAGGACGTCGTACTTCGCCGTCGCGTCCAGCGGCATCGGATAGCCGCCGACGAGCGGATCGTCGACGACGCGCACGCCCTCGGCCGCCCGCAGGATCTCGCGCGCCTCCTCCGGCGTGATCTCGTTCTCGAACTCAAGGTTCAGCGACTCGGAGTGCGCCCGCGCAATCGGCACGCGCACGCACGTGCAGGAGAGATGCAGATCCGGCAGGTGCAGCATCTTGCGCGCCTCGTTGCGCATCTTCAGCTCCTCCAGCGTGTACCAGTTCGTCTCGTCGAACTTGTCGATGTGCGGGATGAGGTTGCACATGAGCTGGTGCTGGAACGCCTTGACCGCCAGCGGCTCGCCCTTCGCATAGGCGCGAATCTGCCCTTCCAGCTCGTCCAGCCCCGGCGCACCGGCGCCCGACGCGGCCTGGTAGGTCGAGGCGATGAGACGCTTGAGGCCCTTCGCCCGGTGGAGCGGCGCAACAGCCTCCAGCATGATCGCCGTCGTGCAGTTCGGGTTCGCGATGACGCCCTTGTTCCAGTCGAGGTCTTCGGCGTTCACCTGCGGGACGACGAGCGGCACGTCCGGATCCTGGCGGAACGCGCGCGAGTTGTCGATCATCTTCGCGCCCGCCTTCACGCAGGCGTCACGCAGCTGAATCGCGACGTCGGTCTTGCCGGCGAAGAGGACGATGTCCAGCCCGTTGAAGCAGTTCTCGTCCGCCTTGCGCACATGGTACGTCTCGCCCAGGATCTTCTCGTCTCGCTCGCGCGAGGCGAAAACCTGCACCTGCCCTTTCAGCGGGAACTTGCGCTCCTTGAGGACCTTGATCATCTCGGCGCCGACCGCGCCGACGCCAACCAAACCGACGGCATACTCTTTCATGGGCGCGTATTATAGCAAAAACTCATCAGGCCCGCCCACGCGCCCGGCGCATCCGCTACAACTCGAATTCGAGGACGCCCCCGGCGGCGACTTCCGCCGTGGTGACGTAGGGACGGTCAAGCGGCTTTCCGTTGAGGCGCGCGGCGCGAATCCGCCCATGCGCCGCGTCGGCAGCGGGCGCGCGGATCGTGAACGTGCCGCCCGCATAGTACGCGGGGTCGAGGCGAATGACCGTCTCCTTGAACAGCGGGGCGC
>CAYQUI010000023.1:0-22490 GCA_964420685.1 uncultured Lentisphaeraceae bacterium
GACACCGACAACGACGGGTTGCCGGACTTGCTTGAGTTCGAGCTGGGCACGAATCCGTTTGACTTCGACACCGATGGTGACGGCCTCCCGGATGGCTGGGAGATCATGATTGCCGGGCTGGATCCGCTGACGGCCCAGAGCTTTATGGACGGCAAGAGCGACACCGAGCGCAACACGGACGGCGACGCGATGGCGATCAGCTCCTACAGGCTTGAGCAGGTCGAGAAGCCGGTGCCCGCCAACATCGAGCATGCCAAGCGCGTCACCTTCGCGGTCGTTGACGCGAACGGCGACACCGATGGCGTGCAGTGGTACGCGATGACGCAGATGCCGGAGCTGGCCGAGAAGGACACGGTCTCCAGCGGCTTCCAGATCATCGCGGAAATCGGCGGCTTGCCCGTGACGTTCTTCGCCGCGACGGAGCCGAATACGGTCAGCGACGGCACGACGCGCCGCATCGCCGTCGCGTGCCCCGTCCGTACGCTCGTCACGTATACGCCGGCGGAAGGCTCGGAAGAACAGGTGATGGGCTATCCCTACACCCTGCCGGTCGGTACGGTCGTGTCGTGTGAGTCGCTGAACGTGCCGGTGAAGTCCTACAAGATCGCGGCGGCGGTCGCGGCGAAGGACGCGAACGCCTGCTGGATCTACGGCAAGGGCTCGGCGCGCGCCGAGATCGGCGAGGTCGCCGAGACGGCGGCGGAGTACGGGTGTCTCGCCCTGGCGCGGCCGCTCGCGGTTGCGGCCGATGCCGAGATTGCCGTGCTGCCGAGCGACGAGCGCGATGTCGCGTTCCTCCACTTCCTCTGCTACCAGGAGTTCGGCTTCGATCCGCGCACGGCGTGGTCTCCGAACGACCCGCTCGCCAAGCGCTGGGGCAAGACCCTCAACGGTGAGGCCGTCGAGGGCATCACGGTCGTCGGCCGTGGCGGCTATACGGGCGCGCCGGCCCGGACGCGCGCCTACACGAACTACGACGAGTTCCTCGTGAGCTCCTTCTTCTGGAACAACGAGGGTGGCCAGCCGACGCTCGTCACGCCGGTCGTCTCCGAGTCTGCGCCGATGTGGGCGCGCATTTGGGGTGCGCTCACGACGAATCCGCAGGGCCCGAACGAGGCGGAGAAGACGTCGAGCGAGCACTACTATGGCCGCAGCTCGACGAACGGCGCCGACACGGACGAGGACGGCGTGCCGGACGGCTGGGAACTCTATGTGATGGCTGGCCCGAAGACGGCGGACGGCGCGTATGTCTTCGCGCCGCCGTATGCGGGCTTCAAGCCGGCGCTCGCCTCTGTGGCGATGGAGAAGAGCTACTTCTCGCCGTTCGTCGATGCGGCGAAGACGACGGACACCAGCAACCAGATCTACCTCGGCGGTCAGGCGAATGACGACGGACTCAATCAGTTCCAGGAGTTCGAGGGCACCGATACGATGAACTACTACGCCGACTACTCGACGACCGTCGTCCATGACGGCGAGTGGACGTGGTTCAACAAGTTCTTCCCGACCGATCCGTGGAATGTCGATACGGACGGCGATGGCCTGTCCGACGGCAAGGAGAAGGAGCGCTTCGCCTATGGCACGCCGACGGACGACGGCACGGGCCGTTCGATTGCGGGCGGCGGCCTGAACCCCTGCTCGGTCGATACCGACTGCGACGGCCTGCCGGACGGCTGGGAGTCGCAGTTCGCCGGCACGCCGGGTTCGGTCGTCGAGGGCGAGCAGGCTCTCGGCCTCCGCGACGGCATGGACGGCACGGTCAAGGACGCCTGCACGCTGCCGCTGAACACGACCGTTGGCTTGTCGGCGGAAGGTCGCGTCAACCGCGACTACGACCGTGACGGCCTTGAGAACTGGCAGGAGTACCTGACGGGCACGATGCGCTGCTGGCGCTACGACGACCCCGTCAGCCCGCTCACCTACCAGCCGCGTGACTTCTACTTCACGACCGACCCCACGACGGGCGAGGAGACGTTCGACGCGACGGAAGCGGCGAAGAAGTTCCATGCGGCCGGCCTTCTCGACAGCGATGACGTGAACGAGTTCTGGTACAAGACGCTCGTGGATGCGTCGAGCGCGGTCTACAACCCGCACCTCGTCATGGACACGAGCTCGGGTGCGCAGTACTTCTCGCGCGTGACGAACGCCTGGGACGCGGCGTATCTGGACGTCGCCCTTTCCGGCGGCAAGTCGACCGGCGCCTACTACTGGTTCTACGACCGCGTGGACGGCAACCTCCTCAAGGACACGTGGGGCGCGGCCTGGGCAGACCTGATCGGCCTTGACGTGAAGAACCTCAGCTTCGTGCCGAGGAAATACGCATGCTGCTCGCCGATCGATCCCGACTCCGATCATGACGGCATGGACGACTACTACGAGGTCTTCCACGGCCTGAACCCGCTGCTCGGCGAATCGGGCAACAGGGGCAACTGGTATTCGGTGAACGGCGGCGGTGCGGTGGCCGATTCGGACATTCTCGACCTCGTCTACGACTCGATGTACGCCGACACGAAGAACGTGCCGCAGGCCTGGGGCGAAGGCGACGCGGCGTCGAGCTACAAGAACTTCTGGCAGCGCAAGGTCGCCGATGCCTCCTGGACGGGTAAGCGTCCGCGCGGCAACGGCTATGACTTCGAGGTCTTCCCGTGGCTGAGCGGCTTGGCGTCGGCTGATCCGGACGGCGACGGCATCCGCAACCAGGAGGAGTCGATCATGGCGCTCGTCTCGCCGTCGACGGTCTGGCATCACACCGACCCGACGCCGCTGTGGATGACCGATTCGAGCTACTCGAACTCGCTCGTGCGGATGAACTACCGTCTGCCGACCCGTGCGGACGTGATTGCGCTGACGGAGTCGTCCTTCACCTACGATGGCCAGACGTACCTCTTCAGCGACTTCGATGGCTTCGTCGAGGACACCTTCGAGGTGTTCAATCCGGACGCCTGGGAACTCGTCGGCTCGGCGAGCGCGATGAACTGGACGGTCTCCTTCGAGGAGAACGAGGGCTTCGACTCGGATCACGACGGTCTGGGCGACCGCGACGAGATCAGCGGCAAGTACCAGGGGGCGACTGATCCGATCAACGTCGATTCCCCGCAGCGTCGTCAGGCGATGTACTTCCAGGGCGCGGCGAAGCCGTCGATCCTCCAGACGATGCCGTTCGTGCGCGAGTACCATCCGGAGGCGAAGGTCGACGGCCGCTATCCCGATGATCTCTCCTTCCTCCAGTACACGGTCGAATGCTGGGTCAAGGCCGAGTCGCTTGCTGACTCGACCGTGATCGAGCGCGCGGTCTACGTGGGCAAGTCGAATCCGGACGACCGCGAGTTCATCCGCAGCAACTTCCGCATCGGCCTGGAGGGCGGGAAGTGGTACACGCTCTTCGACCCGAACGACACGACGAAGGAGTCCGTCAAGGTCTTCTCCGATGACGTGGCGACGACGGCGTGGACGCATCTCGCGGCGACCTACGATGCAAAGGAGCTTGTCTTCTACGTGAATGGCAAGGTGGCAGGCCGCAAGTCCTCCGGACTTCAGCCGACCTACGGCTCGGCGGCGGTTGTCGTCAGTGCCGAGAACGGGCTCAACACGGCGACGGGGATGAGCTACTGGCGTGACCGCGAGTATTCGCTCCACGCGATTGTCCTTGGCGCGAGCGTCAAGACGCTGGCGCAGGGCGGGACGGCCTCGGCGCTGGACGTCACGCGCGGCGTGGGCTTCGACGCCTACACGGGCTTCTTCAAGGGCTTCGTTGATGAAGTCCGCGTCTGGGACGGCGCGCGGTCGGCGACCGAGATTGCGTCGGCCAAGATGAAGCGCTTCACGTCGGCGGATGCGGCCGCGAACCGCGAAGCGTTCTTCGCCGAGTGGAGCAAGTCCGGCGCGGTCGACCAGTATCGCGGACGCTACGCGAAGGACGGCAGCGGCAATCCCTATGCGCTTCCTGCGGAGTTGCGCTTCCACTGGGCGTTTGACTCGCTCTTCGGCGCGTCCGAGGAGGGTGCGCTTGCGACGGCCCCGGCCGGGTTCAACTACCTGGGCGAGAATGCCGAGGGCGATGGCGGGCGCGCGCTGCGCTCGCGTCCGGAGGGCTATGGCATCGCGTGGTGGCAGAACGTGCTCGCGGGCTACGCGGGGACGGTCTACAACGATCCGGCGTGGATCTGCTGGGTGCCGAACACGGTTACGCACCTGCCGCGCTATGACGGCACGACGCTCGACTCCATCTACTGGAGCGACGACTTCGCGGGCGCGAAGGCTGGCACGTACAAGTTCGCCCGTACGGCTGAGCCGGTCTCGTTCTGGACGCAGTATCGCCGTCTCGGCCTGAATGACGGCGAAGTGCCGTACGAGACGACGAGCAGCCGCCACCATCTCGTGACGGTGCAGGATGAGGTGAGCGGCACGCAGCTTGAAACGCTCTATGCGTTCACGGGCCGCCACCTCAACCAGTCGGGCGACGACATGCTTGCGCTCGGCGGCGCGTTCGCCAAGCACATTGACGACCTTTGGGACAGCCAGGGCGCGTCCTCGAACTGGGAAGTCGCCGGCGCGGATGAAGATGGCGACGGTCTGCCCGACTGGTGGGAAGAACTGGCCAATGACCGCTACCGCACCAATCCGACGGATGTCATTGGCTGGGATACGCTCGTCAAGTGGCCCGACCAGAACGGCATGGTCATGACGGCTGGCGAGGCGTATCTCCGTGACCTGGCGCGCGGTTATCACGGCAATGCCTACGGTGAGGCGGTCACGGACAATTCCGACGGCGACTTCCGTCAGCGGTTCGACTCGGACGGCAACGGCATTCCGGACTGGTGGGAGCGTCTCTACGGAATCGAGGGCGAGTCGGGCCTGGATGACCACGACAACGACGGGTTGCCGAACTACGTCGAGTATCTCCTCTCCGAGGTGTTCTCGAAGTTTGGCGTGAAGTTCGATCCGACGCGCGCCGACTCGGTCCAGCCAGGCATTCCCGACTACTTCTTCAAGGTCGGCGACCTCTACGTGGGCGAGATCTTCACGGATCACGACCTCGTGGACGATGCGTGGGAAGACCTCTACGACGACAGCTATGCGTCGCGCCTCGCGTACGACCCGTTTGGCGATGCGGACGGCGACGGCTGGTCGAACCGCAGCGAGAACCGCTATGCGAAGCAGGCGATGCCAATCGTGGCCGACGGTCAGTCGCACTACTCGTCGGCGGACGGCCTTGTCGCCGACTACCCGATTCCGACGATTGCCCTGTCCGTCAGCTACGCGGGGCAGCGTCAGGCGGCTGTCGAGGCGGCGCCGCTCGTTGTCCAGATGTACACGGGTACGGCGTTGAACCGCGGGGCGGATGCCACCTTCAACATTGGCTCGGTCTCGAACGGCTACACGCGCACGTTGGGCAAGTGGTCGAATCGTCATGCGATCGGCACGTTGACGCCAGGGTACGTCGACAAGAACTCGATTGAACTCCAGTTCGCCTACAATCCGTCGAGCGAGAACTACAGCTGGTCGGTGGGCGGCACGACGAACTATGCGTCCTCGGTGATTCAGCGCGGAACCTATGCCGAGTACCTCGCGGCCCAGCGCAAGTTCGGACGGAAGAACGTGGAGCTCCTGTCGCGTGACACGTCGTATGTGAAGTTGTCCACCCTTGAACTGCGGAGTGATGCGAACGACAAGACCGCGACCTGGGCATCGACCGCGACGGGCAAGACCTTCGGCACGATCGATCTCACGACGGGCGCCTATGACCTTGACCTGGGTGCATTCGCGGGGCAGTATGTCGTCAACGCGACGAACGACAGCGACTTCGTCTCGCTTGAAGACCAGACCTTCCGTATCGTCTACTCGGCGAACGAGGCCGTCGGTTTGCCGCGCAAGCTCTATCTCGGCCAGGCTGACACGGGCCATGTCCGCGAGGGGCTGAACACGGTCATCGTGTTCGCCGACCTGGACGGGGACGGCGCGTACACGGCGGGCGAGCCGTATGGCTGCGTGACGGGCGTGGACGTTTCGTGGAAGGGCACGTCGGTTGACCTGGCGCTCACGGACACGTCGCCGATCTTCAATCGCGTCGATCCGATTCAGGGTCTGGATGACCGGACGGTGTTCGCGGGCACGGAGAGCGGCAACTACACGAACATCATCACGTCGGCTCAGCCGAGCGGCGGCCTCGTGAACCGGATCCGCGTCGTCCGCCATATGCTCATCGGCACGAAGGGCAATGCGCTTGTCAGCAGCATTGGTTCGGGTCTACGCCGTGTGCTCTTTGATCAGCAGGTTGACAAGGACGTCAATCCGTGGATCACGGAGGCCAACTTCTTGGCGACGGGTGCGTTCGACCTGGACTGGGAGACGCTTTACGACGACATCGTCAGCAAGATTGATGCGTCGGGGTCGATTCCGAAGGAGGGTGTGGCGAACACGAAGTACGTGATCGGTGACCTGACGGGCGTTCTCTATCGCATTGTCATCGGCAACGAGGACATTGATTCGGGCGATGCATCGGGCAACATGTCGGTCATCGTGCCAGTCCGTCGGTTCGACACGCATCGGAATCGTCCGATTCCGCAGGCAGGCAACGGTGTCGTCACGGTTGGTCGTCCGACGTTCAAGTGGACGATGCCGTATGGCGCGAACGGCTACACGGCGTTCAAGGTCTCGATCAAGAGCGCGTCGGGCGCGGCGTTCAGTTGGACGAGCGATTTCCTGCGCATGCCGGCGGCGGACGCAAACGGCGTCTACACGTGGGAGGCCCCGGTGTTCGCCGGCGACAGCCCGGCGGGCGCGACGGGCGTCTTCGCGAACCACGCGGCGTATACATGGTCGGTCTCGGCCTACAACGCGAAGTACAAGAACGATGACTTCGTGACGGGCGGGACGTTCCGCATGGACGTCCAGACGAACGGCTACTCGACGGGCTGCATCGCCACGAGCGTCCGCTACTACGGCCCGGCGGCCGTCACGAACGATGCGTCGGCGGTCATCCGCGTGCGGGCCTATGCGTCGCCGGATTTCACGGGCGCACCGGCAGGCGCGGGCCTCGTCGACAAGTCCGTGACGGCGGGCGTCAACTGCCGTCTCCTCGGTATGCCGAAGGGCACGTACTACCTGCAGGCGTTCGTGGACTCGAACAACAACGGCGTCTGCGAGCCGTGGGAGTCGATGGGCTACCTCTGCCAGCGTGACGGCACGACGGCGGATTGGCTCAACCCGGTTGCGGTCAAGGTCGGCGACTCCGTCGGCGCGGGCGATGAGGCGACGATCTACATTGAGGACGCGGACACGGACGGCGACAACCTGCCGGACGCCTGGGAGTATGCGATGGCGACGGCGCAGGAGCGTACGAACGGCACGTTCCTCGCGGCCAAGGGCGTTGATCGCCTGACGACGTCGGGCGCGGGCGAGATCGCGGTTGACAGCACGCTCACGCGGGATCTGCTGGGCAGCCAGTACGTGAACGGCGAGATGGTGCCGACGGCGGGCCTCGCGAGCGAGATCCTGACGGCGTTCCGGTCGTCCTCGGCGTTCGCGGCGCTCACGATGGGCGTGGCACCGAACCTGACGGTTGGGGCGGATGGCTCGCTCTGCCAGAACCCGCTCGTCACGGAGGGCACGTTTGCAATCACGGGGCTTGCGTTTGATGCGGCCGCCGGAACCGTTGAGTTGACGGTGGCGGGCGACGTCACGCCGCCGGAGGTGGCCGCGTCTGCGATCTATCAGGTCAAGGTCGGCTCGACGGTGACGGTCAAGGTGCTCCACACCGCGACGCTCGCAGGCAAATGGCAGGAGGTCGCGACCATGCCGGTCACGGTTTCGGGCGACAGCCTGGACGGCAACGTCCTGACCGTCCCGATGCCGGACGTCTCGGCGACGGGCGGCTTCTACAAGGTCGTGATCGAGCAGTGAGAGTGAGGGAAACGTTCGAATAGTCGAATGGCCGAATGATTGGATGTCTGGAAGGGGAAAAATGAAAAAGGAAATTCGGAAGGTTCTCGTCATCAACTCGGGCTCGAGTTCGCTCAAGTACCAGCTCTTCGACATGAAGACGGAGACGCGCCTGGCCAAGGGGCTGGTCGAGCGCATTGGCTGCGGCGGCCCGGAGGATCACGCCGAGGCCCTGAAGCTCGTTGTCGCCGAACTCGGTGACAAGGCCCAGGGCATTGACGCGATTGGCCACCGCATCCTCCATGGCGGCGAAGTCTTTACGGACTCCGCCAAAATGGACAAGGCGGCGATGGCGAAGGCGAAGAAGCTCGTGAAGTTCGGTCCCTTGCACATGCCGGCGAACCTCGGCGGCGTCGAGGCGTGCGAGAAGATCTTCAAGGGCGTTCCGAATGTCGGTGTCTTCGACACGGCCTTCCACATCGCGACGATGCCGGATTGCGCGGGCATGTACGCGATCGATCCGAAGTACTACAAGAAGCTCGGCATCCGCAAGTATGGCTTCCACGGAACGTCCCACAAGTTCGTCACCCTCGCGGCGGCGAAGTTCCTCAAGAAGCCGCTGTCGAAGGTGAATCTCGTCACGTGTCATCTTGGCAATGGCAGCTCGCTCGCGGCGATCAAGAACGGTCAGGTCGTCGATACGACGATGGGTCTCACGCCGCTCGCCGGTCTCGTGATGGGCACGCGCTGCGGCAACATCGACGCGGCGGCCGTCCTTTCGATCATGGAGTCCGAGCATCTGACGCCGCACGAGGCGGACACGCTGCTCAACAAGAAGTCGGGGCTTCTCGCGCTCACGGGCTCGAGCGACTGCCGTGACATTTGCGCAAAGGCGGCGAAGGGCGACAAGATGGCCGAACTCGCGCTGGAAATGCTCGCCTACCGCGTCGCGCTCTACATCGGTGCCTACAACACGGTCGTCGGCGGCGCGGACGCGATCGTCATGACGGGCGGCATCGGCGAGAACTCGGAGGAAGTGCGCAAGCGCATCCTCGCGCGCCTGGGGGCGCTGGGCATCAAGCTCGACAAGAAGGCGAACAAGGTGCGCGGCGAGCTGAAGGTTCTCTCCACCAAGGACTCGAAGATTCCGGTCGTCGTCATTCCGACGAACGAGGAGCTGATGATTGCCCGCGACACGGTGCGGATTTTGGGGAAGTAATCGCATGAACGCCATCAAGAGCATTGTCGAAAAGGCCTCGAAGCTGAACGGCACGGTCGTCCTGCCCGAGGGAAACGACCCGCGCGTCATCACGGCGGCCTGTGCCGTCGTTGACCGCAAGATCTGCACGCCAGTCGTGCTGGGCACGGCGGCGGAAATCGCCGACGCCGAGGCGAAGGCGGGGCTGAAACTCGCCGACCGGGGCATTCAGGCCATCGACTACACGGCGGGCGACGCGGAGTTGGAGGCGGCCTATCTCGCCGCCTGGAACGCGAAGGAGGCGAAGAAGCCGGCCGAGAAGCAGAAGCTCATTGACTTGGCGGGTGCCGAGAAGACGCTTCGCACGAAGCGCATCTACTTCGGCGGCATGATGGTGAAGCTGGGGCGCGTGGACGGCCTCGTTGCCGGCTCCATCGCCTCGACGGGCGACATGCTGCGCGCGGCGTTCCACACGCTCGGCACGCAGAAGGGCGTGAAGACGGCGTCGTCGTGCTTTATCCTCGACCTCAAGAAGCCGACGGCGTCGGGCGACGGCGTGCTCGCGTTCGGCGACTGCGCGGTCATTCCCAACCCGACGGCGGAACAGCTCGTTGACATCGGCCTTGCGACGGCACAGACATACAAGGATCTCACGGGCAACGAGCCGAAGGTCGCGTACCTCTCGTTCTCGACGAAGGGTTCGGCGGGCGGCGACCTCGTCGAGAAGGTGCAGAAGGCGGTTGAGCTCGCGAAGCCCGTCTTTGCCGAGAAGGGCATCCGAATGGACGGCGAACTTCAGTTCGACGCGGCGATCGTTCCTTCGGTCGGCCAGCAGAAGAACAAGGACGGCGCGATTCAGGGCGATGCGAACGTCTTCATTTTCCCCGATCTCCAGGCGGGCAACATCGGCTACAAGATCGCGCAGCGGCTCGGCGAGGCGGATGCGATTGGCCCGAACTTGCAGGGCCTTGCGAGGGCGATGAACGACCTCTCGCGCGGCTGCTCGGCCGAGGACATTGTCGGAACGATGTGCGTCACGCTTCTCCAGGCGGCGACCAAAGAGAAATAATCGAATGGCCTCTTGCCCTTCCAGTTCCCCCAGTCCCTCAAGCCCTGCCGCGTCGTGGCTGACGCGCGCGCGGGAAGTCTTCGACGTCGAGATCGAAGGCTTGAAGCGGACGCGCGATTCGCTGGACGACTCGTTCGTCGCGGCGATTCGCCTCATGCTGGACTGCGTGGCGAACGACGGTCTCGTCGTCGTCACGGGCGTCGGCAAGAACCTGCACGTCGCGGAGAAGATGAGCGCGATTTTCGCCTCGACGGGAACGCGCTCGATCGTGCTCAACCCCGTGCAGGCGATGCATGGCGACCTTGGCATGGTCTCGTCGCGCGATCTCCTGATTGCGCTTTCGTTCAGCGGCGAGTCTGAGGAGGTCGTGCGGCTCATCCCGGCGATTCGTCGTCATGGGCTTCGGGTCGTGTCGCTGACGGGCAACCCGGACTCGACGCTCGCGCGGCTTTCCGACCTGCATCTCGCGATTCCCTGCGGCAAGGAGGCGTGTCCTTTCGGCATGGCGCCGACGAACTCCGTCACGGCGACGCTCGCGATGGGCGACGCGCTCGCGATGGTGATGATCGAGGCGCAGAAGTTTTCGCTCGCCGACTACGCGGCCAATCATCCGGCAGGGGCGATTGGGCGCGCGCTTGTCCTGAAGGTCACGGACATCATGCGCACGGGCGAGCGGCTCGCGAAGGTCGCGCCGACGGCGACGGTGATGGCGGCCGTGATGGCGATGACGAAGGCGCAGGGCGGCGCGGCGGTCGTTGCCGATGCGGCGGGCAAGTTGCTCGGCATTTTCACGGACGGCGACTTTCGGCGCGTGATGGCGACGCAGGAGGCGTCTGTCGGCTGTCCGTCGTCCACCGTCCTCGCGAAGCCCGTGGCGGAGGTCATGACGGGGTCGCCGCTTTTCGTGAAGGACGACACCTACGCGGCGGAACTGCTGAAGATCTTTGAGCGGAAGCGCATTGACGACCTGCCGGTCTGCGACGCGGAGGGCCGCGTCGTCGGGATGGTGGACATTCAGGATCTCCCGAAGATGAAGGTCATGTAGAGAATGTTTGAATGGCCGAATGATCGAATGGAAAGCGGGAATCTTAAATTTTACTTCGCAAAATCGAGAACCAACAAAAGGAACACGAACATGAAGAAGCTGATGATTGTGACGGTGGCGATGTTGGCGGTCACGGCGGCGGTGGCGGCCCCCCGTGCCAAGAAGGGCGTGCGCGCGATGGCCGGCAACGAGGAAGGTCCCGTGACGACGGGCAAGGAGGCGAAGATTCTCATCGACCAGATGCCGAAGACCGGCCAGTCGAGCTGCCTTCCCGCGCCCTCCCTCCAGGGTGCGACGATGATTGGCAACTGCTACACGAAGCCGCGCAAGTGGATTGTGATCGAGACGAAGTACACGACGTACGCGAAGTTCCTGGACCAGCTCACGTTCAACTGGCACGTGATGCTTGAGACGAAGAGCGCGAAGGAGAACAAGGGCAACAAGATGGGGCTTTCGCCGTACAGCTACTTCAACACGACTGTTACCTACTACAACATCCCGCAGGGTTCGCACGCCGCGTGCGTCTGTCTGCCGCCGTCCTACCTTGAGCTCTATGGCGAGCCCAAGGCCATCGGCTTCACCATCTCGAACCAGAACGGCGATGTCCTCGGTGGTGGCACGGTGAGCGAGATCAAGGGCATCAAGGCCGACGCGCAGTTCTGGGATGACCAGAACATCATGGGCGCGCAGCAGGGCGACAAGCCGATGGTCGAGCGCCGTCAGGGCCTCGTCGATCGCGCGAAGACGATTTGGGCGCTGGTGAACCCCAACGACTACGAGACGACGATGCAGTAAGTCCATTCGCTCATTCACTGATTCGACCATTCGATCATTCGATTATTTCTCATTCCTCCATGTCTAAGAAATTCCTAACGCTGAACATCGGCGCGGCGAACATCGAGCTCGCCGAGTACGAGGCGGGCGCGAAGGGCGCGCTGACGCTCGTGAACTACGGCACGGCGCCGTTGGCGGCCCCGCTGGACGGTGGCGACGCCTCGGCGATTCTCACGCCCGCGATTCAGGAGATCGTGCGCACGAAGGGCATTCGCCCCGGCAAGGTCGCGCTCGCGATTTCGGGCCAGATGGTCTTCCCGCGCTTCGCGTCGATCCCGATGGCGGGCGGCGTCGAGAAGTTCGAGCAGATGGTTCGCTACGAGATCGAGCAGAACATCCCGTTCCCGATCGACGAAATCGTCTGCGACCGGCAGGTGCTGGGTGACACGGAGACGGGCGACAAGTCGGTGATGATCGTCGCCGCGAAGGTCGATCAGGTCGAGGCGTTGACGGCCGCCGTCGCGGCGGCGGGGTTCTCGCCGGAGCTCGTCGATGCGGCGCCGCTCGCGCTTACGAACGCCTTGCGCCATGCGATTGGCGACGACGGCTCGTGCAGCGTTCTCTTGGACATCGGCTCGAAGACGACGACGCTCGTCATCGTCGAGGGCGACAAGATCTACAACCGCTCGATTCCCGTCGCCGGCAACGCCGTCACGAAGGAAATCGCCTCGGCGCTCGGCTGTTCGACGGAGGAGGCCGAGCAACTGAAGCGGGAGCGCGGCTATGTCGCGATGGGCGGCGTGACGGAGGACGACGACGAGGTGTCCGACCGCGTCTCGAAGGCGTGCCGCGCGGTGATGACGCGCCTGAACGCCGAGATCTCGCGCTCGATCAATTTCTACCGCAGCCAGCAGGGCGGCACGGCCCCGACGCATCTCTATCTGACGGGCGGCACGGCGCTTCTGCCGCAGCTGGACGTCTTCTTCCAGGAGTCGCTTCAGCTGGAGGTCGTCTTCTTCAATCCGTTCGAGTCCATCGCCGTCGGCCCGAAGGTCGATGCCGCCGCGCTGGAGGCGGACGGCGCGCTCATCGCCGCCACGGCGGGCCTCGCCCTGCATGAGGCGGGCGCGGCGCGCTTCGCGATCAATCTCCTGCCGCCGTCGCTCGTCGAGGCGCGGGCCGAGAAGGCGAAGATTCCGTTTGTCATCGCCGCAGGCGTGACGCTCGTCGCCGCGCTGGCCTGCGTGACGCTTGCGATCAACCGTCAGGCGGAGGTCATCGTCGCGCAGCGTGACGCGGTGCAGGCCCAGGTCGAGACGCTGAACGCCGCCGACCGCAAGGTTCAGGCCGCGACCGAGAAGTTCGCGGCTGCCGAGGTCGAGGCCGAGGCACTGCGCAAGCTGCTCGTCGCGCGTACGGCGGCCGCGCAGCGCCTGAACGCCGTGCGCGACTCGCTCCTGCCCGGCATGTGGATCGAGCGTTGGGACGATGGACGGCTGACGGTGCGCTACTGGAGCGATCGCGTCAAGGGCGCATCGGGCAAGACGCCGGGCGAACTCGTCATCGACAAGCTCAAGGGCCGGCCGTGCATCGACGCGGATGCGGTCAAGATTTCGGACATGAGCGTCATCGGCAAGGACGCGCAGGTCGAGCAGTTCACGGTGGAGGTGAAATTCAAATGAGCAAGAACCGCATGATTCTCGCCGTGTCGGGCGGCGTCATCGGCCTCGCCGTTTTGGCGATGGCGTATTTCGCGTGGAGTGCCTACGCGGCGAAGGTCGCGGCCATCGAGGGCGACGACGAGGGCAACGACGGACTCGAGACGGTTCAGGCGAAGGCCCAGACGCTTTCGCGCAAGCCCGTCTATCCGTGCGCCGCGAGCGTGAAGGCCCTGGAGGCGAACGCCGCGCAGCTGGCGGGCTGGCAGTCCGAGGCGCTGAAGCTCGCCTCGCGCGGTGACCGCCCGGTTCGCACAATGACGCCTGCGCAGTTCAAGACGGACATCGTGGCGGACGCGAAGCGGCTCGCCGCCCTGCCGGGCGGTGTCGGCGGCGTCCTCATGAAGCCGGACTTCGCGTTCGGGCCGTTCCGCAGCTACATCGCCGAGGGCAAGATGCCGACGGAGGCCGAGTTGCCGGAACTGCTGCGTCGTTGGGATGACGTTCTGCTCGTCGTCGAGACGCTGGCCAAGTGCGGCATTTCCGAGTTGGTGAATGTCGATTTCAAGGCGACGGCTGCGGCGGAGGAGGAGACGGCGAAGAAGGACGTGAAGAAGGGGAACAAGAAGGCGGCGAAGAAGCGTGCGGCGGAAGCCCCGGCGTTCCAGCCGTCCGCCTGCACCTATGTCTTCACGTTCGCGACGCGCGCGCCGGCGTTCGTCAAGGTCGTCAATGCGCTGGGCACGAACGAGCGGTTCATGGTGGTGGACGATTTCACCCTTGCGCGTACGGTCGATCCGATTGGCGTGGCGTTGGGCGGCGGCGACAAGCGCGAGGCGGCGGCGCGGTCGGCGGGCCGTGGCCGTCGTGGCCGTCGCGGGGCGGTTGTCGAGGAGAAGAAGGAAGACGCGGCCGAGAAGAGCGGCATTGTCACGGATCCGGCGTTGGACGCGCCGTTCACGGTCACGCTCACGCTGACCGTCTATGACTTCAAGACGATGGCAGAGGAGACGAAGACGGAGGAGGCAGGGAAATGAGAGAGCGGAACTTTTTCGCGGCCTATTACGACCGCATCGCCGCCGCCGTGGGCGTGCTGGCGCTTTTGGGCGGCATTGCGTTCTTTGCCTTGTCGGCGGGGGACGATTCCGACGCGGCGGCGCAGGCGGCCGCCGAGGCCGTGCAGCGGATGAAGCCGTCGGAGACGGGCGTCGCCGACGTGGACATGACGGCGTATGCAGGCGCGACGCGGCTCGTCAAGAGTCCGACGGCCGTGAACGAGCTGACGGGCACGAGCGCGTCGTTCCTCGCGAGCGAGCGGCGCGTGAAGTGCAAGAAGTGCCAGAAGGTGATTCCCGGCGACGTCAAGGCGTTCCCGAACTGCCCGTTCTGCGGCGAGAAGCAGGAGGAGGAGAAGAAGGTCGTCCTCGATTCGGACGGCGACGGCATGCCGGACGCCTGGGAGAAGCGCTACGGGCTGAATCCCAACGATGCGTCGGACGCGACTGCCGATGCGGACGGCGACGGCTTCACGAACTTGGAGGAATACCTCGCGAAGACGGATCCGACCGATCCGCGCGACCATCCGGACTACCTCGACTCGGTGAAGATCATGCTGCCGCTCAAGGAGACGTATCTGCCGTTCCTCTTCACGAAGGCGACGAAGATTCCGTCGGGCTGGCGCTGCGAGTTCTACGATTCCAAGCAGAAGGACGACTACGGTCGTCTGGGGCGGACGTTCTCGGCTGTCCTCGGCGAGGAGATCGGCAAGGGCACGAAGAATCCGTCGGGCTACGTTCTCAAGAGCTACGAGAAGAAGGAGGAGAAGCGTGCGCGCAAGGGCATGAAGGGTCTCTTCGTCACGGTGGACGTGTCGGAGGCGACGGTCACGCGCAAGGCGGACGGCAAGGCAATCACGCTCGTCCTCGCGCAGGGGAAGGGCGAGAAGCCGAAGGCCGTGGACGTGATGGCGACGCTGACCTACGAGCGTGGCACCGTCTCGACGTTCGAGGTCGTGCCGGGCGCGGAACTCAAGCTCAACGGCGAGACGTTCAAGGTGACGGCGATTCAGCCCGTCGGCAAGGGCGCGAAGGTGACGTTCCAGAATGTCCGCACGGGCAAGAGCCGGACGCTTGAAGCCCTTGAACCGTAAGTGAGATTATTGTATACTACATTTCAATACAAGGAAAAGGTCTATGATGAAGCTCAAAAAGATTGTCGCGTGTGGCGCCGCGTTGGCGATGTCTGTCACGACGTTGAATGTGTCGGCGCAGGACGATCTCGACGATCTCCTGAAGGATCTCGAGGGCGAGACGAAGCCGGCGGCCAAGGCCGAGACGCCGAAGGCCGAGGTGGCGGAAGAGGCTGAGGAGTCCGTTGCGGAAGCGGCGTCCGACGAGGAGAAGCCGGCGGAAGCGCCGAAAGCCGAAGAGGCTGCGAAGCCGGCGGCTGAAGAGGCCAAGTCCAAGCCTGTCACGAACGACGAGGTTGACGACGTCCTGAATCTGTTGGATCAGCTGGCAGAGGAAACGCCGAAGGCCGCCCCGGCCGCCGAAAAGGCGGAGGGCGCGAAGCCGGCGGCCGTTGCCGTGGCTGCGAAGCCGAAGGCGGCGCGTCCCGACGAGGAGCTTCTCGTGAACCTCGCGACGACGGAGCGTCTGCGCCGTGAGTCGCTCGACGGGCAGGCGAAGCGCGAAATCGTCGCCGCGCGCGCGAGCATGGAGGCGAAGGAATTCACGGAGGCCGTGCGCCACTACGGCCTCGCGACGAAGCTCTTGAACGACAGCCCGGCTTCGAAGGCGCTGCGCAAGGAATGCGAGCAGGGAATTGCCGAGGGCCTGTATCGCGCGGCGTTCGAAGAAGAGGAGATTGGCCGTCGCGCGAAAGCCATTGAACTGATGGAGAAGGCGCTGGAGATGCGCCATCCGAAGGCGCGCCGCGCGTTGGAGAAGTGGACGGCGCAGAGCGACGTCGACGTGACGAAGACGGATTTCTCGGAGGTCGCGCACCGCCAGGATGACGCGGACTACCAGAAAGACCGCGAGGGCGTTCGCCGTCATCTGCGTCGGGCGCGCCAGTATCTCGCGCTCCGCGACATGTCGCGCGCGCTGGACGAATGCGAAATCGTCCTGAAGGCCGATCCGTACAATCAGGAGGCGATTCGTGTGCGCCGCGCCATTCAGGGCAAGCGTCAGACGATTTTGGAGCAGGAGCGCAAGGCCGCACGCGACGGCATGATTGCCGACGTGGATGAGGCGTGGCGTCCGGTCTACGCCGTCAACGCCGCGCAGTTGGCGGAGGCGTCGTCCGAGACGGTGAAGTCCCAGGCGGGCGAAGACCCGGAGCGGACGCAGGAGCAGGACATCGAGAAGCGCATGCGCGAGATGCGTCTGCCGACGATCGAGTTCAAGCCGCCGGCGACGATCATTGAGGCGGTCGAGTTCTTCCGCACGGCGTCGCGCGACTACGACCGTCCTGACATTCCGATTGAGAAGCGTGGCTTCAACTTCGTCCTGCGGACGCCGGTCGGTGCGATCAAGCAGGCGGCGGCGGAAGAGTCGTCGGACGATTTCTCGTCGAACGACGCGGGCGATTCCGAGGCGACGGCGAATGGTCTGCCGCCGATTCCGAAGATCACGGCGAGCGACATCTCGTTCTACGATGCGTTGAAGCTCGTCTGCGATTCGGTTGACTACAAGTTCATCGTCCGTGGCCCGATCGTGATGGTCATGCAGAAGGACATGTCCACGGCCGAACTTCTGTCGCGCAAGTACAATGTGCCGGAGGCGTTCGTCGAGCGCGTCAACTCCGCGTCGGAGGAAATGAAGGAGTCGGGCGGCTTCGGGCTTTCTGGCAAGCCGAAGAAGGCGGCCGAAGAGGACGAGGGCGAAGGCCGCGACTGGAAGGCGTTCTTCGAGGAGATGGGCGTCAAGTGGCCGGAGGGTTCGTCGATCAAGCATATCAAGGCGCTTGGCAAACTCTATGTCCGCAACACGCGCGAAAATCTCGCGGAGTTCGAGAAGGTGTTGGACGAACTGGGCGGCCAGCCGCAGCTCATCGAGATTGAGACGCGCTTCGTCGAAGTCTCCCAGGAAGACCTCAACTCGCTCGGCTTCGAGTGGATTCTGAACAGCAACCTGCCGCTCAGCGACCGTTTTGGTCTCGGCAAGGCGCTCGGTTTGAAGAACGGTGCCTACACGACGGAAGGCGGGTCGCAGACGATTACGCTTCCGGATCGCACGATTACCAAGACCGAGGGCGGCGTGACGACGACGGAGACGATTGCGGGCGGAACGCGGACGATTTCGGGCACCACGACGACCTCGTTCACGCGTGGCGATGGTTCGCGCGGCGGCACGATGGGCGTGGATGCATTTGGCGGCTCGTCTAGCTACGGCAACGGCAATCGCTATCTCTCGACGGTCGGCAACCACATTTCGGGCGAGTCGGCGTCGAACAACGACCAGTTCATGCGCGTGAATGCGTTCCTCGGGCAGGCCGACCTTTCGATGATTCTGCATATGCTCTCGCAGCGTAGCGACACCGACCTTCTCTCCGCGCCGAAGGTCGTCACGAAGTCGGGCGAGCAGGCCATCATCAAGGTCGTGACCGAATACATCTATCCGCAGGACTACGACGTGCAGCTCCAGTCGAGTTCGTCGGGTTCGTCGAGCGGCTCGTCGGGCGGCGGACAGTCGGCGATTCTGGCGGTCGTCGAGCCGCAGAACTTCACGATGCGTGAGGTCGGCGTCATCCTTGACGTCATCCCGACCTACTCGGAGGCGAACGGCGGCACGATTGACCTCGAGCTCAAGCCGGCGGTCGTGGACGAGCCGATTTGGCACAACTACGGCATGCGCATTCCGTTCACGGGCAATACCTCGTCGGGCACGATGGCTGACATCGGGAACATCTTCACGGGTATGTCGACGGCGTTGGCGCAGATTGGTGCGACCTTGACGCCGGATGAGACGGCGGCGTTGGCGAAGAGCGTTGTCTCGTCGGCGACGGATGCGGCGGCGAATGTGTCGACCTCTTCCTCTTCGACGATGACATGGTATGACGCGCCGATGGAGCAGCCGTTCTTCCACGTGCGGTCGATTGACTCGAAGGTCTCGATCACGCCGGGTTCGACGGTGGTCATGGGCGGCCTCATCACCGAGGCGCGCAAGGCGATGGATGACAAGGTTCCGTTCCTCGGCGACCTTCCGTTTGTCGGGCGGCTCTTCCGCAGCCATGCGGAGAAGACGACGAAGCGCAACCTGCTCATCTTCGTGACGGGCCGTCTCATCACGCCGTCGGGGCGCGAGCTTTCGATGGACACGGGCCGTGGTGCTGAAGAGGGCGAAGTCAAGCCCGCGCCAACGGCAGATTGAGGCCGATGAAAATCTGTCTGACGGGAGGGATTGCCTGTGGCAAGTCCCTCCTTTCTCGTTATCTGAACGAACTCGGCGTCGCGACGATAGACGCCGACGATATTGTTCACGACCTGATTCCCGATCCGGCGGAACGCCGCCGGATCGCGGCTGAGGTCTTCGCCGACCCTGTGAAGCGTCAGGCGCTTGAGGCGCGTCTGCATCCGATTGTGAAGGCGCGAATCGATGCGTTCCTGGGAAATGGTCGAATAAGCGAATGGCCGAATGGTCGAATGGTCGAGGGGGGACGAGTCGGTGACGTGGCGAATCCAGTTGCCGTTGGCTCGGCGAAACCATGGGCGGGAGAGACAAGAGCGACGGGAGGGGCACGTGTCTCAAGCCCCTCAGGCCTTTCAAGCCCCTCCCGTCCCTCAGGGCAAGCCTCCGTCTCCTCTTGCCTCTCCAGTCCCTTCCGTCAGAAGAATTCGTCTTCTTCGCGGCTTGCTCCTTGCTCGTTCCGCCTAGCGATTATCCCACTTCTCTTTGAAGCACACTGGGAGAAAAATTTTGATATAATATGTTGCGTCGCATCCGAACGAGAGACGCAGATCTCGCGGATGATGACGACGCGCGGCTATACGCGCGCGGAGGCCGAGGCTCGACTGGCGGCGCAGATGCCGGTTGCGGAGAAGGCCGCCAAATCCCACTACGTGATTCACAACGACGGCACATCTGCCGAATTGAAAGAGCAAGCAAAACAGTTTGTAAAATGGCTGACACACTCGATGTTTTCGCCGGCGCGCTGAAGGCCGCCGCCAAGCCCCAGAACAAGAACCCCGGCAACGCGGGGGGCGGCGCGTCCGCGCCCCAGCCGCAGCAGCAGGATGCGTCGCGCAACGGCGGTGGCAACAACAAGAAGAAGTTTTTCAACAAGAGCCGTGGCAACTTTGGCCGTGGCGGTGGCAACGGCGCGCGCGGGAACGCCTCGCCGATTCGTGGCGCGAACGGCGAAGAGTCGGTGAATCCGCTTCTCAACGCGCCGCTTCCGACGGAGGCTCGGGATGCGGAGCCGGCGGCCGCGAACCCGAACCGCAATCCCGACTTGCCTGAATATCGTCTGGCCGACATCCAGACGTGGCCTGCGCCGGTCATCGTCGAGCGCATGATGCCGGGCGCCGATCCGGAGGAACTCGGCACCTACCGCAAGCACGAGCTCATCTTCGCCGCGATTCGCCGCTATCTGCAGAAGGGCGGCGCGGTGCTGGCGTCCGGCTGCCTGGAGATCGTGCGCGAGGGACACGGCTTTCTGCGCTCGGCGAAGAACAACTTCCTTGCCTGCCCGGAAGACGTGTTCGTCACGCAGCAGCAGATCCGTCGCCATGCGCTTCGCACGGGCGACCTCATTGAAGGCCCGATTCGCGATCCGCGCGACAAAGACCGCTTCTTCTGTTTGGGAAACGTCCAGACGGTGAACGGCAAGGAGCCGTCCGTCGCGGCGCGCGTCATTCATTTCGAAAACCTGACGGCGACTTTTCCGACGCGACGCATCCTGCTCGAGACGGATCCGAAGGAGTTCTCGACGCGCGTCATCGACCTCTTCACGCCGATCGGCTTTGGGCAGCGCGGTCTCATCATTGCGCCGCCGCGCGTCGGCAAGACGGTTCTCCTGCAGAAGATGGCGAACGCGATTTCGACGAACTACCCGGAGGCGATCCTCATCATTCTTTTGATTGACGAGCGTCCCGAGGAAGTGACGGACATGCAGCGCAACACGAAGGCGATGGTGTTGTCCTCGACTTTCGACGAGGAGCCGCAGCATCACGTCAACGTGACGGAGATGGTGCTGGAGTTCTCGAAGCGTCAGGTCGAGAACGGCAAGGACGTCATCATCCTCATGGACTCGATCACGCGCATGGCGCGTGCCTACAACACCGTTCAGCCGCATTCGGGCAAGATTTTGACCGGTGGCGTGGACGCGCTTGCGATGCACCGTCCGAAGCGCTTCTTCGGCGCCGCGCGCAACATTGAGGGCGGCGGCTCGCTCACGATCATCGCGACGGGTCTTGTGGACACGGGTTCGCGTATGGACGAGGTCATCTTCGAGGAGTTCAAGGGCACGGGCAACATGGAGATTTTGCTGGATCGCGGTCTGGCGGACAAGCGCATCTATCCGGCAATTGACATCGAAAAGTCGGGCACGCGCAAGGAAGACCTGCTTCTCGATCCGATGGAACTCGAGAAGACGTGGGGTATGCGGCGCATCCTCGCGGCGGCGGGCCCGGAATCGGCGATGAAGTCTGTCCTCAACTCGCTGAAGAAGACGAAGTCGAATCCCGAATTCCTGCTGGCGCTTGACTTGAGCAAGAACCTGTAGAGATGGACCGCTTGCCGCCAGCCGAGGCCGAAGCCCTTCGGGCGCGCGCCGTCGCGCTCGGCGCAAACGGACGTTCGTCGGACGCGCGCGAGCTGGAGGCGTTGCTGAAGAGTTCCGCGCCGTCCGTGCGGCGTGCGGCGGCGAGCGCGCTGGGAAAGCTGATTGACCGCGCGTCGGATCTTCGCAGACTTCTGGTCGTGCCAGTGACGGCGGCCATCGCGCGGGAGGAACGTCCGCAAGTCTTGCAGTATCTCCTGAAGACGCTGCGGAGGTGCGCGGATGCGCTGACGGCGGTGCAGGTGGATGTCGTGCGGGACGTCGTGCGCAATCCGAACCATCCCGATTATGTGTGGACTGCGGCCAACGAGGTGCTGGCGGCGGCGGAGACAGCGGATGAGGCGCGGAAGGCGCGTTTGCGGCACTGGTGCACGCGCTGCCGGCGGGTCGTGACGGAAGAGGAGGCGAAGCGGAGTCAGGCGCACTACGGAAAGCCCTACTGCTTTCACTGTCTAGAGGAGAAGATGCACGAGGACGCGGCGTTCGAGACGGATGTCGAGGCGGCGAAGCGTTTGCGGACGGTGGATGAGGTCGCGGTTCAGTCGAAGGGGGAGAAGCGTATCGGCGACTGGCTGGCGGCGAAGGGGATTGCCTATCGTTATGACGCGCGCATGCTGATCGCTGGGGGCGAGCGGATTCGGCCGGACTTCTATTTGCCGGAGTTCGATCTTTACATTGAGTATTGGGGAATGGACACGCCGGAGTATGTGGCGAGTCGGCAACGGAAGCAAGTTCTCTATCAGCGCGAGCGCAAGAAGTTGATTTCGCTGTCCTTTCGTGACTTGGGGCGGTTGGAGGAGACTTTGGAAGAGAAACTCTCGCGTCATATTCCGCGTCTTTAGGAAGAGGGAAAGCGGAAGATCGGAAGAAGGGAAATACTGCCGCGAGGAAGAGGGAAAAGAACACGGATGACAGCTGTTGTTGACAGAGATGATTTGGACGGCAGGTTTGGACGGCAGAGACGGTTTGGATGACAGAGATGGGTGACAGAGGTGGTCGTGAAGATAGGTTTGGATGACAGAGATGTTTTGGTAAGATGGAGTTGGTTGGAAGATGGAGTTGGTTGGAAGATGGAGTTGGTTG
>CAYQUI010000024.1:0-22469 GCA_964420685.1 uncultured Lentisphaeraceae bacterium
CCACCTCGTTGACGATGCCTTTGGCGTCGTTGCGGGTGGAGTAGGTACGTTGCCATGCTATGTTCGCCACAAAACATTCTCTGCCAAATATCTCGTCGCAAGCAACCTTTAGATACGCCTCTTCCCTGTCGTCGATCGAAATCCATAGGCTTCCATCATTCGCCAGCAACTTGTAAAGCAGTTCAATCCGTTCCCTCATCAGCCCCAACCAGATTGAGTGCTCCAATCCGTCGTCGTAATGCGTGAAGGCGCTCCCCGTGTTGTACGGCGGATCGATGTAGATGCATTTGACCTTGCCGGCGAACTGCTGCTCCAATGCCTTGAGGGCGAGAAGATTGTCGCCGTGGATGAGCATGTTGTCGAAGATGTCCTTGCCATCGCGCCGCCGCATCGCGGCGTGGTGCGACTTCGCCGCGTCCTCCACAAGCACCCGCGGCTCCAGCCTCGGCCGCTTGTCCTTGCCAATCCACGTCAGTTCAAGTTTTTGAAGTTTCTTTTGCATGGCCATTCTCTCTTTTCGACACATTCATTCCCGACAATTTTCTCGGTCAACCTCGCCAACTCCTCGCGATTTGCATGGGAGGTTTGCCATCGGACGCGCTTTCCGCATGGCGGGAGACGGATCCTCGCGCCGCGTGGATTACCATGGCGATGTTGTCGGCAAGCATGGCAAGCCGCCGATCACTGTCATCCATAGCTGCATTTTTCCTCATGCGTCCCTACCCTAGATACTGGTACTTGACAGGACTGCCGCAGGTCTTGGCGAGACCGTTCTCGGCAAGGACGGAGGGCGTAAAAAGCTTTTTGAAGCGTGCACTGTCCTTCGCATCCTTTGCGCGAAACATGTCGGCGAGCTTTGAATGCGCTTTCAGCACTTCCTCGAACACCGCAGCGGCACTGTGCGCCTCGCCGTCCTTCTGCAACCATGTAACGGCCTCCGAAAGCAGTTTCGCGTCAAGCATTTCCTCTACGCCTTTACTACCGCCCCAGCCGAGAGGCATGTAGGCATTCCGCTTCGGGACCGGCGCGTATTTGCGCCCCTTTGGAATCTTGGAAATGTTGTCATTGAAGAAGTTTTCCGTGCACCCCGGCCCAAGCTTTTCCATGATCGTGCTACGCAGCTTCATCGTCGGCATGGGGAAATCGTATGCCGCCAGCACCTCCTCAACGGCCTCGCAGAACCGCGTCCGCGTCGGCGGCGGCGGCTTGCCCTGCAGTCCCGCGCTGACGGCGAAGAAGTTGTCCGGTTCGTGCTTTGGCCAGTAGAAGGAGATTGCGGCAAGTGGAGGCTGTCCCTTCACGGGCGACTCGATGAAGTAGAACTGGAGGATCGGCGTGTAGTCCTTCGCCGTTTCAAACGCTCTTTCAATATAGTCGGAGCTTGCGCGGGTGTTGTAGCCACCGAGCTTGCCTTTGAACAGTTCGCGCATCGGCGGCGGCAACGGCATGTCAAACGGGGGCTTGTTGTTCTCGGCAAGAAAATGTCCAAAGCGTTCCTGAAGGTTCTCCTCGAAGTTCCCTTTGTCGCTCGGATAGGGCGCGAGCGCGGATTCGAGACCTGAAGGAAGATTGTCCTTGTCTCCTTTTGCCTCCGACTTGACGCTAACAGGGATGATGTACGTACTGAGAAGTTCGTTGAAGTAGTGAAAATCCACCTCGTTGATGGCCGACTTCGGAATGTCGGCGTAGAACGGCGGATACAGGTGCGGGGAGACATAGTGTGCGACACCGCTGACGACGCGCGTCGCCTTTAGTTTGGACGGCAACGCGTACGCGACGCCGTTTAACTTGCACGGCGACTTGCCTGACTTGTCTCTCTTGTTGGCTATGACAACTTTCCAATAGGTGTTGTCGGCATTCTCTATCTCGTTTACAAGACTGCGCAGCCTCCGTTTTGTCGCGTCAGGCGAATGCATGCCGACGTCTTTCAGGAGTTCAACAACATTCCCCTTCGGAACTTTGCGCCAAAGCGAATACTCTCCGTAGGTACAACCGGCGGCTCTCGCCGCCCGTTCTTCCGCCGTGAGGGCGCACTCGGCCTCAAGGAACGTGAAAAAGTCCAAAATCCGCTTGTCAAGCGCGGCAACGTCCTTGTGAACGACGGAGAAATCACTCGTCGTCGCCATTGTGCCGACGCCGCCATCGTGGACGGACTTGGCCTTGTCGCGTCCGGAAAGGCGACGTCCATAACAATAGACCATCTGGTAATGCGACTGGTCACTCGGGGAGAATCCATTGTCGAAGTTCTCCTTGATGCTGGCATGCATGCGGTCTTCGAGAACAGCCGTGTTCTTCATGTCCGCCTCTGAATCGGGCGTCATCCAGACGCGCGGCAACAGTTCATAGCCGATGCGATAGCCAAACCACCGCGCCATCTGCGTCATCGTATCGACTGCGACCGTTTTGCGGATGCGGTCAAAATAGCTTGCAACGAGCCCGTCCAAAGTAAGCCCGCGGGCGATTGTATTCCCGCCGCAGACGATCCAGAGCTGGTCTTCCTTGAGCGGCGTGGCCCCCTCCGCCTGGATGTAGGACTCCTGATCTTTCTTGTCCATGCTGTTGATGACAAGGACATGACGATTGGCAGATTTTAGGAAATGCGACAAATGGGGTTCGATTTCGTCCCAGGCGGGCGTGGCATTGATCTTGCCATAGTCGCCCGCACCATGGCCGCCATTGGGGTTAAAAAGAGCGTCGAATTTCGCCTTGTCGAAACGCGCCGTCTCATTTTCCCACAGCACCTTGCATTCGCCAACAAATTCAGCGGTCGCATGGGTGGTGCCCAAACGGCATTCGAGATACTTCTCGACAAAATTCTTTGTCTGCTTGTGGACGTCGGTCTTCTGGTGGATATTGAAGAGCATTGTCGTCCAGCGAAGTTCAGTCGCTTTCAACTTTGCATTCAATTCGTCACGGTCGGTTATTTCCGACTCCATTTTCGGCACGTCTATCGTAAGGCGATGCCAACGACGCGCGGCCGCACAGCAGAAGGTCCACGCAATGGCGTCCTTAAGAGACTGCCAGACGATTTTCTTGTGCTTCTCATAGACACACGACAAATCTTTCTCAACGCAGACTTCACGCCCTTTCTTGCCCTTGCAGACTTCACGCCCTTTCTCGCCCTTGCCGCTCAATCCCTGAATCGGCTCAAGGATCATGCATTTCTCGTCGTCTGGAATTGCTCGGATGATGTCCATCCGCGATTTGGCGTTCTTCAGGTCGCTCCCGTATATTTCGTCGAGACCGAAATATTGCGGTGCCTTGTCCAAGGACGCGATGAAGTCCGCATAGATCGGGGTGTGGTCAGGACGTTCATTGAGAATGCACGCATAGGGTGTTGCGGTGTAGGCAATGTATGCGCACCTCTCAAAGGAATAGGTGGAAGAGGATGCGTCGGCACTCGGCTTGTCCACAAGCGATATGATGGCCTTGTTGATCGTACTTCTGTCCTCGACAATCCGGAAAACGGCCTTAAGGGTTTTAATGAAATCCGTCGCCGTCCGAGGCTTTTCATACGCCTTCCCGCTGAAAAAATGTTCGGCGACAAGATACAAAGGATCACCAATGGCGTCAGTCCACGCTTCGGAGCCGGCAGATTCCGCCGCCGTCAGGTCGAGGCCAAGCAACTCGCGAATGTCGGGATTATCATGAAGAATCGCCTTTGTCTTGGCCTTTGCCGATTTGGTGTCGCCCAAAAGCTGTCTGAGCTTCTTGTACGCCTTGGTCTCTTTTGTATTCGCGGCCTCGTCCGGCTCGACGAAATCCATTAGGCTTTCAAGCCAATCCGCCAGTCCGTTGAAGTCGCTGACATCGCACTCGCGCATGGCGGTTGCCATGTCCTGGACGACGCCCTCGGGATCTGACAGACTCACATCTTTGCCGGCATTTGAATTTGGCGTCGCGTTGTCGGCCTCGTCGTCGATGACAAGAACCCGCATGTGCGAAGCCCGCGGCTTGTTGTCCTCGATCCATTTTGCGATTCTTGCGAGAGACTCCCTCTGCTTCATCGCCACGCCATAGTAGAAGAAATCTTCCTCTTCTTCAAAAGAAGACCCTTCCTTGTCTTCGTTCTGGAGGAAATTGAGCCGGTAGGCAAACTTCTTCTTCACGCCGGACTTCTTGAAATCGCGCATCATGCGGCCTTCGGTCTGTTCCGCAAGCGCCTTGATTGCGCTCGTCAGCACGATGATGACGTTCCACCCCGCGTCGGCCGCCTTGAGGGCAAGGCCAACGTAATTGCGTGTCTTACCAGACTGGACGCGCCCGACAACGAGACCCGAGACACGGGACGGTTCGCCATTCTTCTCGTTATCCGCAAGAAGCGAATCGACGCGTCCCATGATTGCATCCACGGACGCACGTGTCCGTGCATCGTTCTTTGTCACAGTCTCAATGTACTGATTGTAGAAACTTGTCATTACCTGATTATCCTTTCTTCTCTACCAGCTGTAGCATGGCGCGATTCCGTTCGCGTCATGTCACGTGTCAGACGATGTTCCGCGAACGGGTCTTGGCCTTGCCGAGTTGAAGCAGCTTGTTGTCCGCGACCTCCGCCTGGAGACGCGCCTCCGCATCGGGCGCCTGCAGAATTGGCAAGAGCGCCACGGTTTCGTCCAGCCTGAACCCGCATCCCGTAAACGCCGCGCTGTAGGGGCTGCTCTTGAGCAGAGCCGAGCCCTTGCACCTGCGGATAAAATCCGCGACGGTCTTCGTGTCACCGGAAGGACTCGTGTCGTTCCGGTTGTCAATCAGCATGTCCCCCTCCACTTCCTTCCCGCGCAGATTCGCAGGGGGCATGACCACGTGCGCGGAAAATAAATGTGGCGCGCCCCATCACCTTGTCTGTTGGAGGCATCGCCAAACGCCCGAGACAAAACAAGAATGATGAAACGCGCCACGTGGATTCCTCCACGCAGCGCGACTCACCGTACTCCGCTTTGTCTCAAAAATTTGGCGATTTCCCAACAAGCGGCGTACGCCGATCGCGTACGCTGCACAGGTTAGGTTGCCCACCCTGCGCATCTCCCACTCTCCGGCTGCGGACGCGCCGAAGCGCATCCCTTCCAGATGAGGAGCCGGCCGGCCTGAGGCCCGACCAGTCTATTTCAGCAAAAGACTATTGTCGTATTTGTTCCTTCCTTGAGCTCTGTTAGGTCAAGGGGCATTCCAACCCTCTCCCTGTCAAAGCTCCCCGTGCATTATACCAAAATCTTACTGACGCGGAAAAACGAACGGGCGTTCGCGTCCGTGATTGCCTCCAGTTCCGCTGCGCCAAGGCCGCGCAACTCCGCCGTCTTCGCCAAGACATCGCGGACGGACAGCGGCGCGCCCGTCAGGGGGTTGAGGATCGTTTCGGGCGCGCCGTCGCGATCCGTCTCGACGAGCAGACGATCCAGCGGGATTTTCTTCACAAGCGCGCGATAGTTGACCGCATGGTCGTTCAAGACCGCCGGGCCAACGGAAATGTACCCGCCCAGCGCAACCATGTCGGGGATCAGCCCGTCGCTCCGCGAAAAGCCATGGAAGAGGAAGGTCGGGGAGCGTTGGGTCGTTTGGAGGTTTGGACGTTTGGGTGTTTGGAAGTTTGGAAGTTTGGGAGGCTGGGGTGCGGGGGCGAGGCGGCGGATCGTCTGGACGACTTGCCCCCAGCATTTGGCGCCATGCAGGACGACCGGACGCCCCTGTTCCATCGCCACGCGCAACTGCGCCTCAAAGACGGCGCGCATGGTCGCCGGAATCTCCCGCGCCCTCAACCGATCCAACCCGATTTCGCCAACGCCCAGATTCGGATTCGCCTCCAGCCGCGCCCGCAGCCACGCCTCAACCCTTCCGCCTTCCCACTCTCCCGCCTTCTCGCTTTCCCACGGATGCACCCCGGCGAAATCGCGTCCGACCAGGAATTCCCGAACGGACGGATCGCCGCAACTGACATGGCAATGCGCGTCCGTCACAGGTGGAGACGCGCCGCGAGGGCCTTCAGTTCGTCCATGTCCCCCGCATGGTTCTCGAAGGCGATGGGTTCCTTCCCGACGCGCGGCACGATGTGGAAATGAACGTGGCGCACGGTCTGTCCTGCCGCCTCGCCGTTGTTCTGAAGGATGTTGAACCCGTCGCAGGGAAGCGCCTCCTTGATGTGCGCGGCGATCTTCTTCACGCGCGCGATGACCGCCGCGAGCGTTTCGTCGGACGTGTCGAGAAGCCCCTGCGAATGCACTTTCGGGATGACGAGCGTATGCCCCTTCGTGAAGGGATTGATGTCGAGATAGGCGACGACGAGGTCGTCCTCATAGACCTTGAAGCTCGGAATCTCCCCTGCGGCGATGGCGCAGAAGATGCAATCGTTTTTCATTGTCAGTCTCCTTTCTTCCCAAAGCGAAGCGCGAGCGCAACCCGAATCGACTCGGTCGCAATCCCCGGCGTAATCTTCGAATAGCCCTGCGCGCGGTCGGTAAAGACAATCGGGATCTCGCGGATTGCGCACCCCGCCTTCCAGGCGCGGTGGTTCATCTCAAGCTGAAACGAGTAGCCCTTCGACGCGACGGTCTCGAAGTCGATCTTCCGGAGCGTCTCCGCCGTCCAGCACTTGAAGCCGCCCGTCGGGTCGCGCAGCGGCATTCCTGTCACCGTGCGAATGAAGCAGCCCCCCGCGCGCGAGATGAGGCGACGCTTCAGCGGCCAGCCCGGCGTCGCGCCGCCCGGCACATAGCGCGAGCCGATGACGAGGTCGGCGTCTTCCGCGAGAAGGCGTGACACGTCCTTCGGGTCGTGCGAGAAGTCGCAGTCCATCTGCACAATGCGCTCCGCCCCCTTCTCAAGGGCGGCGCGGAAGCCCGCGACATAGGCGCGTCCCAGTCCTTCCTTCTGCGTGCGGTGCAGACAGCGGACACGCGGATTCGCCGTCGCCAGCGCGTCAATGACAACGCCCGTCCCGTCCGGCGAATTGTCGTCGACGAACAGCAGTTCGACATCCGGCGTCGCCAAGACGGCCTCGGACATCCGCGCCACGTTGTCCCGCTCGTCGTACGTCGGAATCACCACAACCGTCTTCGTCATGCGCCCCCTTCCTTCTCCGCGGTCCTCTTCGCCCAGATCGCCTGACGGGCGACCCCCAGCAGAAGGGCCGCGTCGTCCTTCGTGAAGACGCCGCGCGAAAAGACGCGGTGAAAGCCCTGCATGAAGTGGTCGGCCTGTTCGGGCTTCATGAAGCCAATCTCCTCCAGCATCGCCGCCCAGTTCTTCATGAGCTGCATCTTCTGGGCCTGCGGCGCGGGCGGCGCCTTCTCGTGCGGCGGCTGGTAGCGTCCCGACGCCGTGAAGAACTCGTAGCAGGTGATGAGAACGGCCTGCGAGAGGTTGATCGACGTGTAGCCCGCGTCCACGGGAATGCGGATGAGGTGCGTGCACTGCGCGACCTCCTCGTTGAGGAGACCCTTGTCCTCGCGCCCGAAGACGAGCGCGACCGGGCCGGTCGCGGCGAGCGAGAGGATGTCGGCGGCGCAGTCGCGCGGCGCCTTCACGTGCTGGCGGTAAAGGCCCTCGCGCGCCGTCGTGCCGACGACGGCCACGCAGTCGGCAACGGCCTCCTCGAACGTCGCGAACTCCTCGCGCGCGTCGAGGATGTCCGTCGCGTGCACGGCCAGGCGCCGCCCTTCCTCCCAGTCGTTCTGCAGGTTTGGCGCCGCCAGGCGCAAATGCCGGATGCCCATGTTCGCCATGGCGCGGCAGCTCGAGCCGACGTTGCCCGTGTAGAGCGTCCCCACGAGGACGACGCGGATGTTTTCAAGCGGATTCATCGTGACGGTTTCCTGTATTCTCTCCCCTGCACGGCGACGGGCTTCCAGCGCTCGTCTTTCTTGACGTCAATGTGCGGCGTGTCGCAGAGGACGCCCCGATAGACGGGACGATACGCCGACTCGTCGTTTTCCGCCTGGCGATAGACGACGCACGTGAAGCCGTTGACGAGAATCTGCCAGCGTCCGTTGTCCGTTCGGTACATCGTGCCCCGCGTCTGGAAGTTCATGCACTGCCAGGCCTTGAAGGACTCGCCGTTCGGCAGGTCGACCTCGACGACAAGCTTGGACTTGAACGGCATCTCCGCCCCTGTCACGGGCGAGACGAAGGTATTGACGTGCTCGCGCGCGGCAATGCCGTACTCGATCGTCGTCAGGAAGCCATCCTCGTCGGAGAAGATGTTCCGCTGCACGATCGTGTAGCTCTGGCAGCCCGCAAAGGCCGCCAGCGCGCAGGGCACGAGCGCCCGGCGCAGGAGTTTCAGCACGCCGTGTGCGTGCCCGCCCGTTTTCTTTCTTTCAGCAGAACCCATACGTGTCGCGTCAGAGGACGATGTTGTCAAGGTCGGGAATCTTCGCCGTCATCCACGTCCGGCAGGCCGTGTAGATCTCGTGCGCCGCCAGGTCGTCGCCCAACGCCTCGACCGCCGCCGCATAGGCGTCGAGGTCATCGCGCGTCAGGCGCGAGAGAAGCTTCGAGATGACGGGAATGTACGTTGCGGACATCGACAGCATGTCAACGCCCATCGCCACCCAGAGGATGCCGACGATCGGGTCGGACGCCGACTCGCCGCAGACGCTGACCGAAATGCCCTGTGCGCGCGCGGCGGAAATGACGCCGCGCATCAGCCGCAGGACAGCCGGGTTCGTCGGCTGGTAGAGGTGGGCGACCGCCTCGTTTCCCCGGTCTGCCGCCATCGTGTACTGGACAAGGTCGTTCGTGCCGATCGAGAAGAAATCGACGTGCTTGGCGAGCGCCGCCGCATTCAGCGCGGCAGACGGCACCTCGATCATCGCGCCGACAGGCATCTTCGGATCGTAGGCAATCCCCGCCGCGTCCAGGTCGCGACGGGCCTCGTCCAGGACGCGCGCGGCCGCGTGCAGTTCCTCGACGCACGAGACCATCGGGTACATGAGCGCGACATTGCCTTCGACCGATGCGCGCAGGATGGCCCGCAGCTGCGTCTTCATCACGTCCAGATGCGAAAGGAGGTAGCGGATCGAGCGGTTGCCGAGGAACGGGTTCGCCTCGCGCTGCGTCGTGTCCGCCCGCTGGGAGATGCCGCGCACGAGCTTGTCGCCGCCGATGTCGAGCGCGCGGATCGTGACGCGCCCCTTCGAGGAAAGCGTCTTCGCGAAGCGCGCGACGCCGCGATAGGCCTTGAACTGCTGCGTCTCGGACGGCTCGCCCTCCTCGTTGAGCCAGAGGTATTCGCTGCGGTAGAGCCCGACGCCGCGTGCGCCAAGTTCACGCACGCCCTCCAGCGGCGCGCCGGGGTGGAGATTCGCGCAGAGAAGGACTTCGCCGCCCGCCTTGAGCGTTCCCGCCCGCGCACCCGTAAAGACCTCCTCGGAGATCTCGCGCTGCCGCTCCATGAGGTCGCGGAAGTCGAGGATCGTGCGCGCGGTCGGCCGCAACGTGACCTGGCCCAGCGTGCCGTCCAGCAGCACCGTGTCGCCCGCGCGCACGGACGACGTGACGTCGCCGAGGCCCGTCACGGCCGGAATGCCCATCGCCCGCGCGAGAAGCGCGACATGGCTCGTCGTCGAGCCGCCGTTCGTCGCAAAGCCCAGCACGAAATCGCGCGGCAACTGGACGGTCTCGGACGGCGTCAAGTCGTCCGCGACGATGATGGACGGCGTCTTCAGTTCGAGGTGCGGGTTGCCCGCATAGCCCAAGAGGCTCTTGAGAAGACGCCGCTCGACGTCGTCGAGATCGCGCACGCGCTCGCGGAAGTACGGGTCGTTCATCCGCTCGAACGTCGCGCGCGCCTTGTTCACCGTGCGCCGCACGGCCGCCTCGGCGTTCAGACGCTCGTCCCGAATCAGGTTCTCGGCCGCGCCGACAAGGGCCGGGTCGTCGAGCATCATGAGATGGCACTCGAAGACGCGCGCGTCCTCGCCTCCCGTGCGCGCCTTCAGGACGGCGACAAGGCCCTCAAGGTCGCGCCGCGTCTCGGAATGCGCACGCTTGAGGCGAAGGAGCTCGTCGCCCTCCCGCCCCGGCTCGACCAGATATTCGGGAACCGGAATGTCCCCGTCCCCGCGATAGATGAACGCGGGGCCGAGCGCATAGCCACGGGCCGTCGCCAGGCCCGTCAGCGTCTGCATCTCCGGCTTATTGCTCATCCGGGATGTCGAACTTGCGCTGGACCAGCGCCGCGAGGTCGTCCAGGGCCTCCTCGGCCTGGGGCCCGCTCGCGGAAATCTTGAGAACCGACCCGCAGACGGCCTCCAGCGTCATCAGCGCCATGATCGACTTGCCCGAGACGACGTTGCCGTCCTTCTCGACCTCGATCTCGGCGTCATACTTGCTCGCGGTCTTCGCAAAGAGCCCCGCCGGGCGCACATGCATGCCATAGCGGTTCTGAAGCGTCATTTCGCGCGTGATTTTCTCGGCCATGTTATCTCTTTCCCTTCCTGTTGACAGTGTCTGTTTTCAAAGCCTCGTGCTCCGCACGCAGACGAAGGCGCTCCGACAAGTCGCCGACGGGGTCGCCGCCCGCCTGAAGGAGCTTCTGCTGCAGAGCCGCCGTCTCGACGAGGTTGACAAGGTCACGCCCCTCCGAGACGGGAATGATGATGTTCGGGACCTCGACGCCCAGGATCGTCCGCACGCGCCGCGTCTGCCCGATGCGGTCAATCTGGCTTTCGACGTCCTCCAGCCGCTTGAACGTGATGACGAGGTCGAGCCGCTTCTCGCCGCGCACGGCCTGAACGCCGAAAAGGCTCGGCACGTGCATGATGCCGATGCCCCGGATCTCCATGTACCCCGCCGTCGAGTCGGACGCCGACCCGTAGATCAGGCTGTTGCCGATCTCGCGCCGCACGCACGTGAGGTCGTCCGCCACCAGCGCGTGGCCGCGCTTGACGAGGCCGAGGGCCGTCTCGGACTTGCCGAGGCCCGGATCGCCCTCGAAGAGGACGCCCAGCCCGCAGACTTCGACCATCGTGCCGTAGATCGACGTCGTCGGCGCGCTCAGGCGCTCGAAGACGAACGCGCTGTTGTGGACGAAGTGGCGCGTCGCCATCGGCGTGGTCATGAGGACGGCGTTCGCCGTCTCGGCGAACGCGACCTCGACCGGACTTGGCCGCTGGCCGTTCGCAAAGACGAAGCAGAACGCCCGTCGGTCGACAAGCGCCTGAAAGCGTTCGCGCCGAACGTCCGCCGGCAGCGAGTCGAGGTAGGCCATCTCGGCCGTTCCGAGCAGCTGCAGGCGCTTCCAGGCGAAATGCTCGTAGAAGCCCGCGAGCGCCAGCCCGGGACGGTTCGCGATCGGCTCCTCGATGACGCGGTCGAGGTTTTTCCCGCCGGCGACGAGCGTGAGGGACAGCGTCTCGCGGCCGGCTTCGTAGAAGTCGGCCGCCGTGACGGGACGGCCCCGCTCGCTCGCCTTGGTGGGAAGGCTCTTCATGCCGCGCCTCAGTTCTTTTCGGACGCCGCGCGCTGCTCGCGCACCTTGCCCTTGCGCGCCTTCACGCGCATCCGCAGAAGCTGACGCTCGGCGCGCGCCGCCGCCGTATCGATGACGCTCCGGCCGCTCGCGGAGAACTCCTTCGCGCCGACCGCGACCTCGCCAAGGCGGTTCGCCACGACTTCAGCCATGTACATGTGCTTCTTGATGTCGACGTCGATGACCAGCGCGACCTTCGTCACCTTCGGGAACTTCGCCTTCAGCTGCTCCATGCGCTGCTCCGCATACGCCTTCAGCGCCTCGATCCGCACGTCGCTGTGCCTCATGGTGATTTCGATGCTCATCTTCTTTTCTCCTTCCTTTTCTTCTTGTGGCCCGCCGCAGGACTGCCGCACGCGCGGCCGCCCCCGGACGTCTGCCGGTTCAACTACATTCTGAAATTCTCGCCCAGATACTTCTCGCGCACCTCCGGGTCCGCGACCAGGTCGTCGCTCGTGCCCTCGCGCAGGAGACGCCCGTTGTAGACAAGGTACGCGCGGTTCACGACCGACAGCGTCTCGCGCACGTTGTGGTCGGTGATGATGACCCCCAGGCCCTTCGCCGCCAGCCGCCGCACGATGTCCTGAATCTCGTTCACGCTCAGGGGATCAACGCCCGCGAATGGCTCGTCGAGCATGAGAATCGCCGGATCGCGCACCAGCGCGCGCGCGATCTCAAGCTTGCGCCGCTCGCCGCCCGACAGCGTGTAGGCCGGCTGCTTGGCGACCTTCATGAGGTCGAACGGCGCCAGCAGTTCCTCGGCACGCGCCGCACGCTCCTTCTTCGAGAGCGGCAGCGTCTCGAGGATCGCCATCACGTTGTCCCACACCGACAGCTTGCGGAAGACGCTCGGCTCCTGCGCGAGGTAGCCAAGGCCCTTGCGCGCGCGGATGTACATCGGACACGACGTAATGTCCTCGCCGCGCAGGACGACCTTGCCCGATTCGGGCTTCACGAGGCCGACGATCATGTAGAACGTCGTCGTCTTCCCCGCGCCGTTCGGGCCCAGGATGCCGACGATCTCGCCGCACGCGCAGCGGACGTTCATGCCGCTGACGACCGTGCGGTCGCCGTAAACCTTCACGAGCCCCGTCGCCACGAGGTCCGGCGGGGTCTCCGCCTTCTCCTGCGCCATCGCGCGCATCGCGTCCATCACCAAGTCGCTCACAGGACTTTCTCCTTTCCGTCGTGTTCCGTCGCGAGCGTCGCGTTCGAGACCTCCACCTGCTCCGCGTCAAGCCAGAAGCGGATGCGGTCACCCGCAAGCTCGCTCGCGCGGTCACCGCGCTCGACGAGGACGGCCTTCGTTCCCGCCTTGTCGCCAAACATCTCGAACTCGCCCTTCGCCTTCCGATAGGTCGCCAGCGCACACGTCCCCACGCGCGCCCCGTTCGAAATGACGACATGTCCATCCGCCACGATGCGGGACAGGCGGTTCGAGGCCGCCAAGAACGCAAAGACGCGATCCGCGTTCAGCGTGTAGTCGCGCCCGTACTCGACGAACACGCCCCCCTCATACAGGATGACGCCCGCCTTGCGGTCAAAGTCGCTCGATACGCTGCGGATGCGCGCAAACGACGCGCTCGGCACGGCCTCGGACAGGGCGCGGGGCGCGGGCAAGAGCGCGGCGAACAGCAGAGGGAATGCCAAGACCGTCATTTCGACACGCCCTCCAGTCCCTTCAAGTCGCTCGACTGCAAGTCCGCGTCGCGCGTCACGCGCACATACCCCTCTGGCGCGGAGAAGTAGACCCCGCGCCCGCGAAAGACCGTTCCGCCCTGCGTCAGCCGCGCCGGCCCTTCCGCCCACGCGCTCTTCGTCGCGCGGTCGATGACGCCGCTCGCCGCCTCCAGCACGAAGTCGGGCGAACCGTCCGGCTTGAACGTGCGCACGACGACGCCCTCGGCCCAGACCAGCCCCGACTGGAGAAAGTACTGGGCCTTCTTCGCCTGAACGGACGTCTTCACAGCCCCGTCCGGATACGTCTCAAGCGGCAGCGCGACATCTTCCGCCGGCGTTTCAAGAGACTGCACGCACTGCCGATAGGCGGCCTGGAGGCGTGCGACCTCGTTCGACAGGTCGGCGCGCTTCTCCAGCCACGCCGCCGAATCGAACGCCTGCGCGCCCAAGGCCGTCCCCACAGCCAGAAGCAGTGCTGTCAGAGATCTCTTCACGTGCGCACGACCTCGTGAATGGCCAACAACTTCTTCCAAAGGGCCTCGACCTCGGCAAAGCGAATCGCGTTCGCCGCATCGCTCTTGGCGACCTTCGGATTCAGGTGCGTCTCCATGAAGACGCCGTCGACGCCCGTCGCGACCGCCGCGCGCGCAAGGGCCGGCGCGTACTTCCCGTCGCCGCCGGAACCCGTCCCCAGCCCGCCGGGACGCTGCACGGCGTGCGTTGCGTCCATGATGACCGGATAGCCCAACTCGCGCATGATGAGCAGGGAGCGCATGTCGGCGACGAGGTTGCGGTAGCCGAAGGAGCTGCCGCGCTCGCAGAGCGTGATGCGGCGGTTGCCCGTCGATTCGATCTTGCGGACGACCTGCGCCATGTCCTCCGGCGCCATGAACTGGCCCTTCTTCACGTTCACGACCGCGCCCGTCTCGCCCGCCGCGACGACGAGGTCGGTCTGCCGCGCCAGGAACGCGGGAATCTGGAGGACGTCGCAAACCTCGGCGACGGGCTTGCACTGCCACGGCTCGTGCACGTCCGTGAGGACGGGGACGTTGCACGTCGCGCGGATCTCGGCCAGGATCTCAAGGCCCTTGTCGATCCCGGGGCCGCGAAACGAATCGACGCTCGTACGATTCGCCTTGTCAAAGCTCGCCTTGAAGACGAAGCCGACCTTCAGTCTCGCCGCCAACGCCACAAGACGCTTTGCGAGGCCCAGGGCCATCGCGCGAGACTCGATGACACACGGCCCCGCGATGAACGTCAGCCCGCCGTCGCCAAACGCGACGCCCTTATCGACACGAATTTTCCTCATGCCCGAAATTATACCAAAACGCCCCTGAAAATGCCATGCGGCCAAAGGGGAATCCGAGGTTTTGCGGGACGCGGGGCAGCACCTCACGGACCGGCAGCGCGAGATCCTCGACAGGGCCTGGAACCGGTACGTCAACAGGCTGGCGCCGGTCTCCCTGCGGGAGTTCGCCAGGATTCGCCTTTATATAAATGCGGCGGTCAGATGCGGCGTCATGTCCGGCGGGACGGAGGCCTCGAACGTCATTCGCTCGTTCCGAACCGGATGCCAGAGCGCGAGCCGCCAGGCATGAAGCATCTGCCGCGCCGGCACGGGATCGAGCCGTCGGTCAAGCGCGCCCTTGCCATAGACCCGGTCGCCGATGATGGGACACCCCAGCGAGGCCATGTGCACGCGAATCTGATGCGTCCGCCCTGTCTCGATCCGGCATTCGAGAAGCGACGTCCGCGCGTCCGCCTCCCGCACACGCCAGTTCGTGATCGCGACTTTCCCGTTCCGCTCGACAATGGCCATGCGCTTGCGGTCGACGGGATGACGTCCGATCAGGTTCTCGATACGCCCCGCGTCCAGGCGCGGCCGCCCATGGCAGATGGCGAGATACGTCTTCTCGACGTTCCGGTGCGAGGCAAACGCCCTCACCAGTCCGTCCATCGCCACCTGCGACTTCGCGACGACGATCAGCCCCGACGTGTCCTGGTCAAGACGATGGACAATGCCCGGCCGCGCGACCCCGCCGATGCCGGAGAGGTTTGGACAATGATGCAGCAGCGCGTTCACGAGCGTCCCCGCGCCATGTCCGGGCGCGGGGTGGACGACAAGCCCGGCGGGCTTGTTGACGACGACAAGATCCTCGTCCTCGTAGACGACGTCAAGCGGAATGTCCTCCGGTTCGGGGACGGCCGGAACCGGCGGCGGAATCGTGACGTCAATCACATCCGACGCGACGACCTTCTGCCCCGCCTTCTCGGCCGGCGCACCGTTCACCGTCACGAACCCGGCCTTCACGAGTCCCTCGATCCGCGACCGCGAAAAGTCGGGATAGCGCGCCAGAAGCACCTTGTCGAGACGTTCGGCCATCGTCAGCGGCGACGGGACGTCACCTCGATCACGTTCACGCAGTTGCGGAGCTGAAGGATAATCTGGTCAACGACACGCGCCGAGCCAAGGACGTCGATCTTCATGCGCGAGACCGTGCCGTCCTCCGTCGGCCCGACGTTCAGCGTCTGGATGTTGTAGCCGCGCCCCGAAATAAGCCCGACGATGCGCGCGAGAACGCCGGGCTTGTTCTCGACAAAGCAGTTCAGCCGATAGATCGACTCCTTCATACGCACGCCTCCTTTGGAATCGCGACCTCGACCAGCACGGGGCCCTTCGTCCGCAACGCGCGCCGGAGCGCCGGCTCGACCTGCCCGGCCGCCGTCACGCGCACGCCCTTCATCCCGTAGGCCGCCGCGAGCTTCACGAAGTCGGGCGACGTGAGATCCGTCGCGAAGTAGCGCGCGCCATAGCCCTCCTTCTGAAGCTGACGCACAAGGCCAAGCGCGCGGTTCACGAAGACGACGAACGCGACGGGAAGATTCAGCTCGACGGCGACAATCAGCTCCTCCGCCGTCATCTGCGCGCCACCGTCCCCGACGAACGCGACGACCCGCGCGTCCGGCCGCGCCAACGCCGCGCCAATGGCCGCCGGGATGCCGAAGCCCATCGCGCCCATGCCGCCGGACGTGAGGAAATGGCGCGGGTGGACGTGGCGGAACTCGCGCGCCGCCCAGATCTGGTGCTGCCCGACGTCCGTGACGACGAGCGCGTCGCCGCGCGTCGCCGCCGCGACCGCGCCGATCACGGCGACCGGATCGACGCCCGCCCCCGCGCGGACACGTGGCCGCGCCGCCTCGCGCCGCGCAAGGGACGCGCACCATGCCGCGTGCGCCGCCGGGCGAATGCGCGAGTTCACGGTCGTCAGGAGATCCTTGATGTCCGCGACGATGCCAAGGGCAACCGGCACATTCTTGTCAATCGCGCTCGGATCGCAGTCCACGTGCACGATCTTCGCCTGCCGCGCGAACATGCGGACGTCGCCCGTCGTACGGTCGTTGAAGCGCACGCCGAGGGCGAGAATGACGTCTGCCTCGCGAATCGCCCGATTCGCCGCCGCCGTCCCGTACATTCCGACCAGCCCCAGCGCCAGCGAGTCGCGCTCGTCAAGGGAGCCAATGCCCATGAGCGTCGTCGCGACGGGAACCTGCGCCTTGTGCGCGAGCGCGGCGACGTCCGCCGACGCCTCGGCGGCGATCACGCCGCCGCCGGCGAGAATGAGCGGACGTTTCGCCTCGTTGAGGAGCTTCGCGAGCCGGCTCACTTCGCGCGGCGCGGCAAAGGCCTCCGGATGATAGGCCCGCAGGCTCACGCGCTCCGGATACGCGGCCGCCGTCAGGGCCTCCTGGCAGTCGCGTGGCACGTCGATGACGACGACGCCGGGCTTGCCGTGCGTCGCGATGTAGAACGCCTGGGCGACCGTCTCCGGAATCTCGTCCGCCGACTTGACGAGGAAGTTGTGCTTCGAGACGGCGCGCGTCAGGCCCGTCGTGTCCGCCTCCTGAAAGGCGTCCGTCCCGATCTGCGAAAGGGGAACCTGCCCGCAGACGAGGACGAGCGGCACACCGTCCATGTTCGCGCAGCCAAGGCCGGTGATCGTGTTCGTAAGGCCCGGCCCGCTCGTCACGAGGACGACGCCCGGCCGTCCGAGCGCACGCGCGTATCCGTCGGCCATGTGGACGCACCCCTGCTCATGGCGGCCCAGCACAAAGCGAAACTTCGCCGTGCGCACGGCATCGAAGACGTCAATGACATTCCCGCCCGGATAGCCGAAGACGATCTCGACGCCCGCACGCGCGAGCGCCTCGACGAGCGCCTGCGCGCCCGTGCGCATTCCTCTTCTCGCGTGCCGCGCCACGGCTCGCCCCCCCTCTTCTCTCTTTTCTGCGCTCATTCCGCCTTCGTCGATTCCCGATGGTTCTTCTCATAGAGGCGGACGGACTGCTGAACGATGTCCCGGCAGTTTCCCTTCGCCGCCCAGTAGATCGCCGAGAGGAACGGGTCGCCCCAGTCGTCGAAGCCCGTCGCCTGCTCGACGCGCGCCATCTCCTGCGGATCCATGCCCAGTTCCTCCCACGCCCCGCGCCGACGGACGTCCTCGACCCGTTCGCGCCAGAGCCGCCGATAGGTCGGCGCCGCCGCGTCGAGATCCGTGCCGATCTTCAGTTCGAAAAGCCACGCGAGCTCGCGCAAAAGTTCCGGCGAACGCGGATTGAGCCGCAGTCCCTCGTCCCGCAGCAGCCGAATCGCCGCCTCGACCCACCGCCAGCGAGACTCGGCGTCGGGCATCATGACGGAGATGTTGTAGGCGAGGTTCCAGGCCGCGTAGCTCCAGACCTCCGACGTGTGGGGCTCGAGGAATGTCAGCGTGTGCGCAAGCTGGGCCAGTTCGACGTAGCGTCCCTCGTCCTGCAAACGGTCGGCGCGAAACCAGACGACCTCGGCCGCCAGCGACCGCAGGCCGCCCAGCGCCGCAAGCGCACCCTCCGTCAGGGCCGGCGCCGAGTCGGGACGGCGCGCGCGCAGGAGGAACTGCCCCGCCGCCGCGAGCCCCAGCAGGAACACGACGAGCGCGACGACGCGCAGCCGACGCGCGCCGTTCATGCCGTCACCCCCAGAAGATCCTTGAGCGCGCCGAGCTGGTGCGCATCGCCGAGGGCGACCAGCTCGTCGCCGATGCGGAACTCCAGCTCCGGGCCGACGTTGCGGTGGACGTGCCCGTCGCGGACGACCGAGACGATTGACGCGCCCGTCTTCGCGCGGATGTTGAGCGAGACGACCGTCTCCCCGACGGCCGGGGAGTCCGCCGCGAGGACGAGGCGATGAAGCGCGCCCTCCGGCATCGTCACCGTCATCGTCTTCGCCAGGCCCGTGCGCCGCTCCTCCTCCGTCAGCGACTCGTTGAACCGCACGATGGCGCGGCGGCCCGAATTCAGGAGAGACCGCCAGCCAAACACGGCGACGACGAGCGTGAGGACGATCGAGACGAGCTGCGCGAGCCGGTCGTGCGGCAGGATCGTCAGGTTGACCGCCGTCCACAGGACGACGAAGAGCGCCACCGCGCCCAAGATCGTGACGAGCCGCGCCGTCTCGCGAAAGGCGACGAGAACGCGCGAACGTCCGCGACCCGCCAGCAGTTCGGCCACCGCGTCGCCCATCGTCCGCGCCTCAAGGAGCGCAAGCGGAAGAAGCGCGACGGAGAAGAGGTTCGCCGCCACGAAGAAAAGGAGCTCGTCATGCACCTCGAACCACCGAGAGAACTTCGAGAAGTCGAACGTCGAGAGACGCGCGCAGACGAATGCGCCCGCGAACATCAGCACGGCGTAGACGCCCATGCGAATCGCGGACATCCGGAGTCGCGCAAACGCCGGCGACCCCTTCCCGGCCAGAATCTTCTCGCGCCAGGCCCAGTAGGACTCCAGGCGCGAACGCAAACGCTGCGGCAGCCGCCGCTCGGCCCAGTCGCCCGCCGGGTCGGACAGGCGGATCAGGAACGGGTTCAGGAGCGTCGTCAGGAGAGACGCGCCGACGGCAATCTGGAAAAGCGGCGTCTGCGCATCGCCCTGGAGTCCCGCGTAGAGGATCGCGACCATGAACGCGAACTCGCCGATCTGCGCGAGGCCAAAGGCGTTCTGAACGGACGTCTTCACGTCCAGTCCGCAGAGCAGCGAGGCGACGAGATTGTCGACGAACTTGCCGACGATAACGACGAGCGAGACGAGCAGCACCTGCGGCAGGCAGTGAAAGAGCGCGACAGGATCGACCAGCAACCCGATCGAGACGAAAAAGACGGCCGAGAACATCGACTTGAGCGGGTCCGCGAGCGCCGCCAGCCGCTCCCGCACGATGCTCGTCGAACCAATGATTCCGACGAGGAACGCGCCGAGCGCAAGCGAGTAGTCGAGCCGGTACGCGAAGTACGAGACGCAGAAGCAACAGCCAAGGATCGAGAGGACAAGCGACTCGTCGTCCTGCCGCTTGGCGACGGACTGGAGGAGCCGCGGCACGAAGACGAAGCCCAGCACGAGGACGGTGAGGAAAAAGACGGTCAGCCCGCCGAGCGACTTCACGAGCGCGGCCGCCGACATGCCCTCGCCCGAGGCAAAGCCCGTCACGACCGCAATCGCGCCGACGCAGATGATGTCCTCGCAGACGGACGTCCCAAGCACGTACTTCGTGAACGGCCGATTCGACCATCCCATCTCGCCGATCACCTTGGCGAGCAGCGTCGTCGCCGAGTCGCAGATCGCCACGCCAAGGAAGAGTGACGGCACGTCCCCCCAGCCGAAGAACTTCGTGCCGACCTCATAGCCCAGCCAGATCATGACGAGCGTGTCAAGGACGGCCGCCGGCAGCGCGACGCCCCGAATCTTCTTCATGTCCTTCGCCGAGAAGGAGAGCCCCATGCCGAACATGAGGAAGACGACGCCCAGCTGGCCAATCGTGTTCGTCGAGGAAAGGTCAAGAAGGAAACTGCCGCCCCACGTGTGCGGGCTCATGACGACGCCCGCGAGAATGTAGCCCAGCACCTTCGGCCAGCCAAGGCGCGCAAAGACAGCCGAGACGACGCCCGCCGCCGTCATAAGAACCGCCAGGTCCTGGAAAAACGCGCCTTCGTTCATCGTGCGCAGACGGCTTGCGCCACCTCCTCCACCAGGTCGGCGAGAACGGGATCTTTCTCGCGCACCTCGCCCGATGCCAGGCCCTCGATCTCGTGCGGAAAGACGATCCAGTCGTTTCCGATGTCTTTCGCGACATAGTCGGGCACAAGGCGCGTCTGGTTCTTCGCGGGCTTCCAGTAGACGCAGGCGATCTTCGCCTCCGCCCCGACGCCGCGCATATGCTCCATCACGGCCGCCGCCGTCTTGCCCGTGTCGAACACGTCGTCAATGAAGAGAACCTTGTCCCCCGGACGGAACATGCCGAAAATCGCGTCGCCGAGCATGAAGCCGACCTTGCCCTCGTTCTGCCCAATGCCCGTATAGCTCCAGCACTTGAGCGGGATGTGCTTGACGTCCCAGCCCGTCACCTTGAAGAACTCGTGCACGGCGATCGCGACCGGTGCGCCGCCACGCCAGAGACCGACGAGAAAGTCGGGCATCCACCCGCCCTTGCGGATCCGGGATGCGAGACGCCACATGTCGCGCTGGTACTGATCGGCCGAAAGATAGTGCTTCGTGACTTCCATGTCTTCTAGTTCTCCCCTGTGAATTCGGGCATTGTCGCCGCGCCCGCATGGCAGATGCCGCGCGGGCGGAGGCACTGGAAAAGGGTCTGCGCCAGAATACGCACGTCGAACGCAAGCGACTGCCGCGCGACATAGTCGAGGTCATAGCGGAACTTCTCCGCCCACGACAGCGCGTTGCGTCCGTTGACCTGCGCCCAGCCCGTAACGCCAGGACGCACGTCATGCCGACGGCGTTGCTCGGCCGTGTAGCGCGGCAGATAGCGGACGGGAAGAGGACGCGGGCCAACGAGCGACATCTCGCCCTTCAGGACGTTCCAGAGCTCCGGCAACTCGTCGAGCGAACTCGCGCGCAGGAAACGCCCGACGCGCGTCAGCCGCGCGGCGTCGCTCCCCATGCCCGTGCGCATCGAACGGAACTTGACAAGCGTGAACGGCCGCCCGCCCCGCCCCGCGCGCAGATCGCGGAAGAAGACGGGCGCGCCAAGGGACAGGCGCACAAGGCCCGCAACGGCCGCCGCGAGAGGAGCCCACAGCGGCGCGAAGACAAGGACGAGAAAGATGTCGAGCGCGCGTTTCACGTAAGGACGTGAATTATACCAAAAAGCGCGCGCCGACACCGCACGTCCGGCAGGAAAGCCTACCGCTTCGCCGCCGCCTTCAGATCGCGGATGACCTTGAACATGACGGACGGATAGTCCGTGGAGAATCCGTCGCATCCGAGTTCCCACAGCCGATGGTAGACCGCCTCCGTCTCGCCGCCTTCAAACGGAATCGAACAGACTTTCACGCCATGGGCGTGGAACTCGTCGATCAGGCTCTTCAAGTAGTCCGTTCCCATGATGAACGGATCCACGGGGTCTTTCGGATTCCAGTACGTATGGAGAGACACGGCCGTGACGTACTTGAAGTCGTTTGCGCGGAGTTCCTTCATGACGTTCTCGAAATGCGTCCGCACAGCCGTTCCCATTTCCGCGCGCGCCTTCGGATCCATGCGCTTCCAGAACGGCGGAAACCGTCCGATCCAGAGCAGAGCCTTGCCGCCCGGCGCAACTTCGTTCCACTTGACGATGTTCCGGTAGCTCGGCCCCGTGTAATAGACTTGATCGAGAACCCCAAACTTCCGCGCCTCGGCGGCGATCCGCGCCGGCCCAGCCCCCTTTTCGTCCACGAACAGCAGATACGTCGGATGCCCCGCCATCGCCGCCATCACGGCCTCGATGCGCGGAATGCGCTCGGACGCATACTTCACGTCCAGATACGACCCGACGTCAATGTCACGGATGTCCACCCAGTCCAGCCGGCTGATGCGATTCGTCTTGAACGCATCCGAAATGCCGCGCGGTGTCCGCCGCAAATCGTCATCGTGGAACATGATGCCCACGCCATCCTTCGTGCAACGGCAGTCGCACTCCAACGCCGACCCGTTCCCCCAGCACCAGAGAAACGTCTCCAGCGTGTTGTCCGGCCGTTCCCGCACCCCGCCGCCGCGATGGACATGAGAAATGAACAGCCCGTCCTCGCGCGGCCCAGCCCACGCCAACGCCGCCGTCAGACACACTCCCAACACACAGGTTTTCTTGTTCATCTTTGATTTCCTTTTTCTTTGATTTCCTTTTTCTGACCTTGTCTTTACCGCCACCACGCGATGCATTCCTGCGCCATCTCCGCCGCTTCAAGCGTTCATCCGCGTGCCCACGTCCGTGACGAGGCGATGGAAGTACGCCGTCTTGTCCACG
>CAYQUI010000025.1:0-22246 GCA_964420685.1 uncultured Lentisphaeraceae bacterium
CCCCACCCAATTCGTGTCCATTCGTGAAATTCGTGGACAATCCCCACCCCTGGGGTCTGTCCCCAGATGTGTTTGTGGAGACCCCTATGGGGCCTGTCCCCACGAGGAGGGGATCGATTTAGGCCAGTTCGATTTTTCCGTCGCCGAGTGCGGTGACGATGGCGAGCGATTCAACTGGAAGATTCGGAAGACGCGAGGCAATCTTGTCGCGCCCGCCCTGAAACGCTTTCTCGACGAGAAAGCCCATGCCGACGAGAGTCGCGCCCGCCTGGACGCAGAGGTCGGCCATGCCGAGCGCCGCGTTTCCGCACGCAAGGAAGTCGTCGATGAAGAGAATCCGGTCGTCGGCCTTGAGGTATTCCTTCGAGACGAGAATGTCGTAGTCGCGATCCTTCGTGAACGAATGGACTTTCGCGACGTAGTGGCGATCCATCGTCTTTGGCGTCGCCTTTTTCGCGAAGACGACCGGCACTTTCGCGAGATAGCCCGCCAGGATGGCCGGGGCGATGCCGCTGGCCTCGACCGTCAGGATCTTGGTGACGCCTTGGGCGCCGAAGAGCCGGACGAACTCTTCGGCGCAGTGGTACATCAGAACCGCGTCCAGCTGGTGGTTGATGAAGGCATCGACCTTGAGGATGCCGCCCGGAAGCGATTTCCCGTCTTTCAGAATGCGTTGCTTGAGAAGTTCCATGGCAGTTCCTTTCTTTAGTCCTTGATCCGGATGAGCGCGTTCGCGAGGATGGCGGCGACGCCGCCCGTGACGAGTCCGGACGAGAAGATGTTGCGAACCATGTCCGGCGCGAACTTGAGAATCCACGGTACGCCGTTTCCGTTGATCATCACCTGCGGACAAAGCTCGACGCCAAGGCCGAGACCGAACGCGATCGCGAGGACGAGCGACTCCTTTCGGGCGATGCGCTGCGAGGCGATGATGCGGATGCCGGCCGCCGCGACCATGCCGAACATGAGGAGCGTCGCGCCGCCGAGGACGGGGTCGGGCATTGTGCTGAAGAGGTCGCCGACGGCAGGGAAAAGGCCGAGGAGGACGAGTAGCGCGGCAATGTAGTAGCCGACATGGCGCGAGGCGACCCCCGTGAGCTGGATGAGTCCGTTGTTCTGCGCGAAGATGGAGTTCGGGAACGAGTTGAAGCAACCTGCGACCGCCGAGTTGACGCCGTCGGCGAGAACGCCGCCCCGAATGCGCGCGTGATACGAGTCGTCGGTGAGCGACAGCCCCGAAATCATCGAGTTCGCCGTGATGTCGCCATTGGCCTCGATCGACGTGATGAAGTAGACGACGGCCAGTCCGATGGCCGAGCCCCAGTCGAAGGAGAGCCCGAACTTGAACGGCTGCGGAACGTTGAGGGCGTGCGAGCCAAAGCTGAAGTGGAGCATGCCGAACTGCGCGGCGAGGGCGTAGCCGACGGCCAGCCCGAACACGACCGACCCCATGCGCACGTACTTGTTCCGGAAGGAATTGAAGACCACGATCGTCAGGAGGACGGCCGCCGCGACCGTGAGGTTGCGCCAGCTGGCGAAGGCGAGCGGATCGGCGTCGGCACGCCCCATGGCGCCGAAGCCGCCGCAACAGCTGATGAGGCCGACCTTGATGAGCCCGAGCCCGATCAGGGCGACGACGATGCCGGAGACGAGCGGCGTGATGATCGTGCGCAGACGCTTGAACAGGAAGGCCGCGACCATCTCGGCCGGCGCGGCCGCGATGCAGCAGCCGAAGATGAGCGGAAGCCCCCAGACCGCCTGTTCGGGGTGCCCGTTCGTCTGCGATTGCGCGAAAAAGCCGATGGCGATGAGCGGCCCGATGAACTGGAAGCTTGTCCCTTGGACGCAGAGCAGCTTCGCGCCGACCGGCCCGAAGCGGCGGCATTGGACGAACGTGCAGATGCCGGAGGCGAAGAGGGCCATCGAGATCATGAACGCCTTTATCTCGTCGGGCGTGCCGAGCGCCGAGCAGATGAGGATCGGCGGCGTGATGATGCCGACGAAAATCGCCAGGAGGTGCTGGAACGCGGCGAACAGCGCCTCCCAGAACGGCGGACGGTCTTCGATGCCGTAGACCAGTCCCGTACACGTTGCCGCCGCGTTTGTCGCGGCCTTCCCTTCGTCGGTTTCTGCTGTCGCCATGATTGTACGCCTTTTCAGTTGTTCGTCCAGTGAAGTTTGAGAATCACGGAATTATACCACAATTCGTTTTGCGCGGACGCGGGAGTGTGGCGGGTGAACCGTGAAGACGCGGCCGGCGCCGGGCGTGGAATCGCAGGGGATGCTTCCGCCGTAGGAGGGGACAATCGTTTCAGAGGCCGCTCCTTTCCCGTTCGTCGTGTTCGGCCGTGATTCGCGCATACGCGACTTCGACCTGCTCCGAATCGAGCCAGAACCAGATGCGGTTGCCCTCCAGTTTGTTCGTCTGCGGATTGCGCTCGATCAGCGACGCCCGCGTTCCGGAGGCGTCGCCGAACATCTCGACCTTGCCGTGCGGTCGAATGAGGCGTCCCGACCTGGCGTTGGCGACGTTCCCGGTTTGCGCAGAAGCGTCGCGCAGACGTCTGTGGGGATGCGGCGTTGAACTTTGGGCGGCTTTTTCATGGCGCAGAGCAGAGGATTTTCGTCTTTTCGGAAGATTGTTGGAACATTCGCATTTGATAATGTGATTTTAAAAATACCCCCTTGCAGGGACGGGGCGAATTATGGTATACTACGCGCTGTTTTCACTGCTCGGGTGGTGAAATTGGCAGACACGCATGCTTGAGGTGCATGTGGAGAGATCCTTGCGGGTTCGAGTCCCGCCCCGAGCACCAGCCGCGACAATGAGAGAGGCCCACGGTTTCCGTGGGCTTTCGTGTTTTCGGGGGACGTCGCGAAAGCCTTTCCAATCCCTTTCCAAACAGATGCGCGAAAATATGGTATAATTACCCGAAACGCTTGACAAGGTGCAAGTGGGTGAATTGTAGACTGGAGTGACTATGGCAAAACTGAAGAAGCCGGGTTCAAAGGCCACGGCGGCGAAATCGGCGGGAAAGGGCTCTGCGCGGAAGTCGGCGGGAAAGGGCGTGTCTGGCGAGACGCTCGACGAAGACGCGGACATGGACGCGCCGGATGACGACCTGCCGCCCGACGACGAGGCCGACGCCGCCGCGTTGGACACGGAGTCTCTGGTGGCGGAGGTCGAGCGCACGGAGGCGAAGGGCAGCGAAGCCGAGGCCGAGGACGTGCCGGGCGACGACTTGCCGCCGATGCCGTCCGCCGCCGTCGATGACGCGACCGACGCGGATGCCGATGCCGTCCTGCCGTCAATGGAGGGGATGTCCATTCTCCGCGAGACGGAGCTGAACGACGTCATTCAGGACGTGAAACGCCGCAGCGAGGCGAACGGCGGCTACATCACCTACGAGGAGCTGAACCAGATTCTCCCGTCGAACATCGTCGACGCGATCCAGAGCGACAAGTACCTGAAGATCCTTGAGGCGCTCGGCGTCCAGGTCTTGCGCGAGGAGGACGTGAAGAAGTACCTCGACGCGAAGAACGCGAAGACGACTGACACGAAGCGGTCGTCCGACATGATCGAGGATCCGATTCGCATGTACCTGCACCAGATGGGACAGGTGCGGCTTCTCAACCGCGACGAGGAGCGCGAGTACTGCGCGATCATCGAGGACGCGGAGGCGAAGACGCGCGACATGTTCAACCGCTTCCTCTTCGTGCCGGCGATGTACGCCTCGCTTCTCGACAAGCTTGAGGGCCAGTGCGAACGCTTCGACCGCATCGTGACGGACAAGTTCGACGACAACCGTGACGCCTACATGGAGCTGATCCCGCAGTTCCGCAAGGAGATCAAGGACGTCGACAAGCGTCTCCGGGACGCGAGCGCGAAGTATCTCGCGGTCATCGCGCAGAAGAACGCCTCGCCGACGGTCGTTCGCGGCGCGGAGAAGACCCTTGCGAACGCGCGCCAGGCCTTGCGCCAGTGCTTTGAAGACCTCAGCTACAAGCAGAAGGTGCTGGAGACGCTCTGCGCCGACGCGGACGAGCGCATCTACCTGCCGTACCGCGCGCTCGTCGCCAAGCAGGCCGCCCTCCTTCAGCAGCGGCCGTCGAAGCGGCGCGAGGAAGACCTGAAGACGGTGCGCGCGGCGATGGCTCAGAAGGAGGCCCTTTTCGGCATGCCGGGCGAGGAGTTCGTCTCGACCTTCTCCGAACTGCGCAAGATTCTGAAGGCCGGCCAGGCCGCCCGCACGAAGATGGTCGAGGCGAACCTCCGTCTCGTCATCTCGATCGTGAAGAAGTACATGAACCGCGGGCTGTCGTTCCTGGACCTCATCCAGGAGGGCAACACGGGCCTCATGAAGGCGGTCGAGAAGTTCGAGTACAAGCGCGGCTACAAGTTCTCGACGTACGCGACATGGTGGATTCGCCAGGCGGCGACGCGCGCGATCGCCGACCAGGCGCGCACGATTCGCATCCCCGTGCACATGATCGAGACGATCAACAAGCTCATGCGCGTCCAGAAGCGCATGATTCAGAAGCTTGGCCGCGAGCCGACGGAGCAGGAGCTCTCGCAGGAGATGGACATGCCGCCGGACCAGGTTCGCGCCGTCCGTCGCATGGCCCAGCAGCCGATTTCGCTCCAGTCGAAGGTCGGCGACAACGATGACGCGCACTACGGCGACTTCATCCCCGACCTGTCGAGCGAGAATCCCTTCGAAGTGACGGAGGGGCATCTGCTCAAGGAGCGTCTGCGCGACATCCTGAACACGCTGACCGACCGCGAGCGCCAGGTCGTCGATTTCCGCTTCGGGCTGACGGACGGCTACAGCCGGACGCTGGAGGAGGTCGGTCGCCTCTTCAACGTCACGCGCGAGCGCATTCGCCAGATCGAGGCGAAGGCCTTGCGCAAGTTGCGCCATCCGAGCCGGATGAAGTCGTTGGGAGACTACAAGAACAGCTAAGAAGCCGGGAGTTGGAATGCGTGTGGAGGGGCGGGTCTTGAGAATTGGGTTGCATCGGGAACACGAACAAACGAACAAGTAAACAACAAAGCAAAACGAACAGAGAACAAAGAAAGAGAAAAAGAACATGGACTGCATGACTAACATGATTGGGCTTTTCACGAACTGCCAGACGTCCTGCGCGGCGATTTCGCTTGCCGTCGCGGCGTTTGTCCTCGGTGTCCTCGCCGCGTGCCTGGGCTGCAAGGTTTTCGGCGGGTGCGGACGGAAGGCGTGCGCGAAGGGCGGCGAGAAGCGGGCGGTGCGGAAAGAGGATCGTCCCTTCGAGAAGCGCAAGCCGCATCCCGCGCCGGCGGACGGCTCGGTCGAGATCTACGTCGGCAACCTCAGCTATGACATGACCGAAGACCAGCTCCGCAAGGAGTTCGAGGCGTTCGGCAAGGTCAATTCGGCGCGTCTCATCCTGAACAAGTTCAACGGCAAGTCCAAGGGCTTCGGCTTCGTCCAGATGCCGAATCGCGCGGAGGCCGAGAAGGCGTGCGAGGCCCTGAACGACAAGGAGATCATGGGCCGCAAGATGAAGTGCAACGAGGCGAAGAACCTGATCTGAGAAATGATCGCACAATCGAATGTTCGACTGGTCGGATGGTCTAGTGGCCGGACGATTGGATGGCTGAATGTTCGAATTGTCAAACGGTTGAACGAGGGGGAGGCGTGAGGATGGCGAAAGCACTGATTCCGTTGGCCAAGGGCTTTGAGGACGTTGAGGCCGTGACGGTCATTGACGTCCTTCGGCGCGGCGGCGTCGAGGTCGTGACGGCCTCCCTTTCCGGTCAGGCGGACGTCTTGAGCGCGCACGGCATCCTGATGAAGGCCGATGCGCGCCTTGCGGACGTCGCGGACGAAGACTTTGACGCCATCGTCCTGCCGGGCGGCGGCGAGGGCACCGAGAACCTCAAGAACTCGGACGCGCTCGTTCGCCTGCTGCGGCGGCAGAATGACGCCGGGCGGTGGCTGTGCGCGATTTGCGCGGCGCCGACCGTCCTCGTCGAGGCGGGCGTTCTCGCCGAGGGGCTTCACGTGACGTGCTATCCGACGTGCCAGACGGAACTCGACCGCCCCTGGTCGCCCGTGCCTGTCGTGGTGGATGGAAACGTCATCACGGGGCAGGCCCCGGGTTCAGCGCTCCTTTTCGCCCTTGTCGTCCTCCAGACGCTGACGGACGAGGCGACGGCGCGTCGCATTGCGCGCGGCTTGGTGACGGACGTTCTCGACTGATCGGATGCTCCGCCGGCTCTCCATTTCGTCTTTCAGGTTCTTCCTCGCGGGGAAGGGCCTTTCTTTTCAGACGGGGAAGACGTTCGGTCTTGCGCTGTTCGTCGGCGCGTTCGCGGGCCTTGTCGTCGTCGCGTTCCGTTTCCTGATCGACCTCGGCTTTGCCTGGATCTTCGATCCGGCCGTTGCCCTTGGGGCCCGCTGGGTCTTCGTTGTCCTGCCGCCGCTTGGCGCGCTTGCGGGCCATCTGCTGATTCGGCGGTTTGCCTCGCTGGAGCACGCGCGCGGGACGGACAGCGCCATTCTCGCCTACCACCGCCGGTGCGGCTACGTGCCGCCGGCCGTCCTGCCGGTGAAGTCCGTCGCGTCCGTCTTGACGATTGCTTCGGGCGGCTCGGCCGGCTACGAAGGGCCGGTCACGCTGTTGGGCGCGGCGTGCGGCAGTTTGATCGCCTCGTGGTTCGGGCTTCCCGCGCGGGTGCGGCGCATCCTCATGACGGCGGGCATCTCCGCCGGCATCGCGGCGCTTTTCCAGGCACCGCTGGCGGGGGCGATCTTCGGCTTCGAGGTTCTCTACTCGTCGAGTGACGTCGAGTACGAGTGCCTGTTGCCGTGCTTCACGGCGGCGACGGTCGCCTACACGATCTTCGCCTGCTTCTTCGGCTGGGGGACGCTTTTCCAGATGCCGACGGACATCGTCTACGAGAACGGGCTGCGTCTCCTGCCGTATTTCGTCCTCGCGCTTGCCGTCACGTTCGGCGCGCGCTTCTACATCCGCTTCTTCGCGACGGCCGAGCGCCTGTTTGCCGCGTTGCCTGTGCCGGGCTGGGCGCGCGTTGTCCTCGGCGGCTGCGCGACGGGCGTTCTCGGCCTGTTCGTGCCCGAAGTCCTCGGCACGAGCTACGCCGTCATCCAGGGGACGCTGTCGGGGGAATCGCTGGCGTTCGGCGCGCTCGTCCTCCTCTTCTTCGCGAAGGCCGTCGCGACGTCCTTCACCGTCGGCAGCGGCGGGTCGGGCGGTGTCTTCGCGCCCGCGCTCGTCTGCGGCGGCGCGCTCGGCGCGGCGGTCGGCACGGCGTTTGCGCGTCTTCTTCCCGCGTCGTTCGGCATTCAGCCGGCGGCGTTCGCGCTCGTCGGCATGGCGGGGTTCCTCGCCTCGTCCATCCGCACGCCGATGGCGGCCATCGTGATGGTCGCGGAGATTTCCGGCAACCACGGGCTGCTCGTGCCGGCGATGTGGGTCTGCGGCATCTCGTTCTGGCTCAACAACGGGTGGTCGCTCTACCGCAGCCAGCCGCACAGTCGCGAGTCGTCCCCCGCCCGGTTCGTTGCCCCTTTGCGGGCGAGTTGAAATTTGGTATCATAAGCCGCTCCTTTTGGAAAAACAAGAAAGGTACAGACAGATGAGACAGATGATGATGCTGACGTCCGCCCTTGTCGTCGGCGTGGCCCTTGCGGCCGAGACGAATGACTGGGAGAACCTTCAGGTCAACTCGATCAACCGGTTGCCGCCGCGCACGTACGCGATGCCGCTCGCCAGCGAAGCGGCGGCCCTCACGGACGCGCTCGAACCCGCGACGCCGTACAAGAAGAGCCTCAACGGCGACTGGAAGTTCTCGTGGGCGGGCAATCCCGACTTGCGCGTGAAGGACTTCTGGCGCGTGGACTTCGACGATGCGGCCTGGTTCACGATCGACGTGCCGAGCTGCGTGGAGATGCGCGGCTTCGGCTCGCCCGGCTACACGAACGTCCGCTACCCCCACGCCTGGGACCCGAAGCGCGACATCGCCGCGCCGACGATTCGCGACCGGGACACGGACGCGCGCGACTACAACCCCGTCTCGTCGTACCGCACGCGCTTCACGGTGCCGGCGGGCTGGGCGGGGCGCGACGTCATCCTCCGCTTCGACGGCGTCTACTCGGCCTACTACGTCTGGGTCAACGGAACGCGCGTCGGCTATGCCGAGGACTCGAAGCTTCCGTCCGAGTTCAACATCACGCCCTATCTCAACCAGCCGGATGCCCAGACCCCCGAACCCGCGAATACGCTCTGCGTCGAGGTCTACCGCTGGTGCGACGGAAGCTTCCTCGAGGACCAGGACATGTTCCGCTTCTCCGGCATCTTCCGTGACGTCACGCTCTGGGCGAAGCCGAAGGACGGCATCTGGGACTTCGAGGTGAAGACGGAGATCGCCGTCGACTACCGCTCGGCGAAGCTGAACGTCGCGGGCTGCGACCTGGCGGACGCGACGCTCTACGATGCGGACGGCAAGCTTGTCGGGAAATTCACCTGCGGCCTCGCGTCGCTCGCGATTCCGGACGTGCGTCTCTGGTCGTCCGAGGACCCCTACCTCTACACGCTCGTCCTGCGGAAGGGCGACGACATCCGCGCGAAGAAGGTCGGCTTCAAGGAGCAGAAGATCGTCGGGCACACCTTCCTCGTCAACGGCAAGCCCATCAAGTTCAAGGGCGTCAACCGCCACGATTCGAGCCCCGACAACGGACGCGCCGTCACGCTGGACGACATGATGAAGGACATCACGCTCTTCAAGCGCTACAACATCAACACCGTCCGCACGAGCCACTATCCGAACCACCATCTCTGGTACGACCTCTGCGACCGCTACGGCGTCTACGTGATTGCCGAGGCGAACGTCGAGGGGCATGAGCCGGCCTATGGCGAGCATGGCCTGGGGCGTTTCCCCGAATGGGACCATTCGATCGTCGAGCGCAACACGCGCCACGCCGTCTTCTACCGGAACAGCCCGTCTGTCACGATGTGGTCGATGGGCAACGAGACGGGCCATGGGGACTGCTTCCGCCATGCGATCGCCGCCGTGAAGGGCATTGACCCGACGCGCCCCGTCCACTGGGAGCGCGGCAACCCCGACGCGGACGTCGACAGCCGCATGTATCCGTCCGTCGAGTGGCTGGAGGGGCGTGGCCGCTACGGCGACGCCGGGAAGGGTTCGTTGTCGAAGGAGTCGGGCGGCGGCGTGGGCTTCGTCGATTCCGGCGACCACACGCCCGGCAAGTGCGCGTTCCTCTGCGAGTATGCGCACGCGATGGGCAATGCGATCGGCAACTTCAAGGAGTACTGGGAAGTCTTCTACCGCTACGAGTCGCTTGCGGGCGGGTGCATCTGGGACTGGGTTGACCAGGCGGTCTGGAAGTACACGGATCGGGTTGACCCGAAGACCGGCGCGCGCGAGCGTTACCTGGCCTACGGCGGCGACTTTGACGAGCAGCCGAACGACGGGCCGTTCTGCGACAACGGCGTCGTCGATCCGCTCCGGAACGTCACCGCGAAGCTCGTCGAAGTCGCGCACGTCCATCGCGACCTCGTCGTCACGCGCTCCGAGAAGTCGGGCGACAACCCGTTCGCCGTCGTCTTCGAGCTGTGGAACCGCTTCCTCTTCACGCGGGCGGACGCCTATGCCGCGCGCTGGGAACTCCTGGAGGACGGCGTGGCGACGAAGTCCGGCGCGTTCGAGACGCCGGCCGTCGAGCCGCTGAAGCGCTGCCGCTTCACCGTGCCGGGCCTTGCCGAGGCGTTGGCCGCCGCGCGGCCGGGCGTGGAGCTCCTCGTCAACTTCGCGTTCGAGACGCGGGAGGCGACGGCGCTCGTGCCGAAGGGCTGGGCGGTTGCGCGCGACCAGGTCGCGCTGGGGACGGGCTGGGACTTCGCGCGGGCGGCGCAGGCCGCGTCCGCGTCGGGTTCCGTCACGTATGCCCAGGACGAGCGGACGGTGACGGTCACGGCGGGTCCGACGAAGGCCGTCTTCTGCCGCGCGTCCGGGACGCTCTGCGAGCTCGTCATGAACGGGCAGACCGTGCTGAAGGATCCGGCGCCGGGCGTCGTCGCGGGCCCGCAGCTCACGTGCCTGCGGGGCCTCACCGACAACGACATCTGGATGCGGCGCGGCAACAGCTGGGCGGAGAACGCGAAGCGCGGCAGCGTCTATTCGCGTGGACTCACGCAGCTGCGTTACCATGCGCGGCCGCTCGCGTTGCGCGACGGCGCAGTCGTCGTGACGACGGAAGTGACGGGCAACAAGTCGGCCGGGTTCACGCACGAGGCCGTCTGGCGCTTCGCGGCGGACGGGGCCGTCACGGTCGCGAACACGGTGACGCCGCACGGCACGATGCCGCCCGCGCTGCCTCGCCTGGGCCTCTCGCTGAAGCTCGACCCTGCGCTGGAGAACGTCGCGTACTACGGGCGCGGCCCGCGCGAGAACTACGTGGATCGCTCGTCGGGCTCGCTTCTTGGGCAGTGGACGTCCACCGTTGACGGGCTGTCCGAGGCGTACGTGCGCCCGCAGGACAACGGCTACCGGACGGATGTCCGCTGGGTCGCGCTGACGGCGGCTGACGGGCGCGGCGTGAAGTTCTCGGCCACGGAGCCGCTCTTCGTGCAGGCGCAGCACTACGGCTGGGAGGACTTCGAGTTCGCGCGGCATCGTGCCGGGCAGCAGCGTTTCCGCGCGCCGCTCGTCGCGCGTCCGGAGGTCTGCCTCAATCTCGACGTCCGTCAGACGGGCCTCGGCGGCGCGAGCTGCGGGCCGGAGCCGATGCGGAAGTACATCTTCCCGATCAAGAAGACGGCGTGGACGCTCCGCCTGGAGCCGGTGGCGCGCGCAGCCTCTCGGTGACGCGCGGCGAGGATTGAAGGGCGCGTCATGAACGTATTCGAGACGGACATTCCCGACGTCAAGGTCGTCGAGCCGGAGATCCATCGTGACGCGCGTGGCTTCTTCGCCGAGACCTATAACGCGGCGCGCTATCGGGCGGCGGGCATTGACGCGGCGTTCGTGCAGGACAACGAGAGCGGCTCGTCGCGCGGCGTCCTGCGCGGGCTTCACTGGCAGGCCGGCGCGCACGCGCAGGCGAAGCTCGTGCGCGTCGTGCGCGGCGCGGTCTGGGACGTCGCCGTCGACATCCGCAAGGGGTCGCCGACGTTCGGCAAGAGCGTGTCCTGCGAACTGACGGCGGAGAACGGGCGACAGTTCTTCATTCCGCGCGGATTCGCGCATGGCTTCGTCGTCCTGGAGGACGACACGCTCTTCAGCTACAAGTGCGACAACTTCTACTGCCAGGCGTCTGAGCGCGGACTGCGGTTCGACGACCCGGCGCTTGGCATTCGCTGGCCCTGGCCGGGCCGCGACTATCTCCTTTCCGAAAAGGACACGAAACACCCACGACTCAAAGACATCGAACCCTGGGAGGAATAAACAACATGACGGTCAAAGGCTATGCGAAGTATCTTCTGGTGATGGCGGGGCTGGGCGGCCTCCTCTACGGCGTGGACGTCGGCGTCATCGCCGCCGCGCTGCCGTACATCGAACGGACGTCGACCTTTACGCAGGATCAGATCGGCTGGATCGTCGGCATGGCGCTTTGGGGGTCTCTCCCCTCGTCGCTCGTCGCGGGACTGCTCGCCGAGTGGTTCGGGCGCAAGCGCATGATTGTCGCCTCCGCGCTCCTCTTCCTCGTCTCGATTCCGGTGATCTGCGCGTCGGGCTTCTGCGACGGCGGCAACTTCTGGATGATGGTCGGCGGACGGGCGATGCAGGGCGCGGCGGCCGGACTTTTCGGCGTGATCGTTCCGATGTATCTCGCGGAGTGCCTGGACGCCGATTCGCGCGGAAAGGGCACGGGCATGTTCCAGCTTCTCCTGACGATTGGCCTCGTGTTCGTCGCGGTGGTCGGCTTTGGCGTGACCTCCGTCGTCGGCGACGCGAAGCTGGCGGTTGACGCGAAGGCCGCCGCCGCCGGCGTGGCGTCCGCCGCCGTCACGTTCGCGCAGATCAAGAGCTGGATCGCCCCTGGCCAGATTGCCTCCTGGGTGCGGGCATGGCAGATGATCTTCCTCCTGTCCTGCATCCCCGGGCTCATTCTCTTCCTCGGCGCGTTTCGCCTCAAGGAGTCCTCGCGCTGGCTCTATCGGAAGGGCCGGAAGGAGGAGGCGCTGGCGTCGCTTGCGGCGAACAACGGCGCGGAGAAGGCCCAGGCGATTCTCGCGGAGATGGTCGCCGCCGACGAGGCCGCCGCCGCCGAGAAGGCGAAGAATGCCGCCGCGACGGATTCCCTTTTCCAGCGCAAGTACGTGATTCCCTTCGTCCTCGCGGTCGTCATCCTCGCCTGCAACCAGACGACGGGCATCAACTCCGTGCTCAACTACACCGTCACGATCTTCCAGAAGACGGGCATGCAGGGCGCGTTCGCGAACGTCTCCGACGTCGCCATCAAGATCATGAACTGCGTGATGACGATCGTCGCCTGCGCGCTTGTGGACAAGAAGGGCCGCAAGTTCCTGCTGAAGCTCGGCACGTCGGGCATCATCGTCGGTCTCTGCGGCGTCGGCTCGATCTTCCTCGCGATCTCGAAGGGCTGGGTCGTCGCCTCGCTGACGACGGGTGTCCTCGCAACCGTCTTCTTCTTCATGTTCATCGCGTTCTACGCGGTCGGTCCGGGCGTCTGCGTCTGGCTGGCCCTGACGGAGCTGATGCCCACGCGCATCCGCGCCAACGGCATGGCGATCGCGATGATCATCAACCAGGGCGTTTCCGCCGGCATCGCGACCGTCTTCCCGAAGTGGTGCGCGTGGACGAACGACAACGGCAGCGTCTTCTTCGTGCTGGCGGGCTTCACGGTCGTCTACTTCATCACGGCGGCGTTCTTCCTGCCGGAGACGAAGGGGCGGACGCTGGAGGAGGTCGAGAAGTACTTCACGACGGGGAAGATGCCGGAAAAGAAGTAGGCGGAATCCGTGGCCGTGACCTTTCGCTTCCTGGGGACGGGAACGTCCGTTGGCGTGCCGCAGATCGGCTGCACGTGCAAGGTCTGCACGTCGGGCGATCCGCGCGACCGGCGCAACCGCTGCGGGGCCTACGTGCGCGCGGGCGACGCGGGGTTTCTCATCGACACGCCGCCCGAAATGCGCCTCGCCTGCTGCCGCTACGGCGTCACGCGCGTCGACGCCGTCCTCCTCACGCACGCGCACATGGATCACGTCGCGGGGTTTGACGACGTTCGCCGCTTCAACACGATGAACGGGACATGGGTCGCGTGTGATCCGCACGCCGATGGCGCGAACGGGCGCGCGTGTCGCTGTCTCGGCAAGGTGATGCCCTGCTATGCGATGAAGGAGACGGAAGAGGCGATGCACCGCATCTTTCCGTACATCAGCGCGAAGGGCGGCGAACATGGCCTTTTTCGTCCGATGGTCGAGTTCCGCAACGACGATTCGTTTGCGGTCGGCGACATCCGCGTCGCGCGTCTCAGGGTCGAGCATGGCTTCCCCTGCTGCGGCTACCTTCTTGCTTCCAAGGCCCCAACGCCCCAACGCCCCGACCCCCAAACCCCCAAGCCTTTCTCCCTCGCCTACATTTCCGATTGCCACGTGCTGCCGGACGAGACGGTGGAGAAGATCGCGGGGGTCGAGACGCTGGTTCTCAATTGTCTGCGCGTGCGCGAGCACCCGACGCACCTGAAGCTCGCCGACGCGCTGGCCTACATCGAACGCATTGCGCCGCGCCGTGCCTATCTCACGCATCTGTGCCATGACTACACGTACGTCGAGTGGCAGAAGATGCTGCCGCCCCATGTCCGGCCGGCCTACGACGGGCTGGAGCTGACGCTCGGCGGCTGATTTTCTACAGGAGACGAATCATGCGAAAAAACGCCTTTGCCTTCTTTGTCCTGGCCGCCCTTGCCGCCCATCTGACGTTTGCCACGACAAGCGAGATCAAGGTCGATCTTCGGCTGGACGGGCTGGACTTTGTCTCGGGCGAGCGCATTCGCGGCGTCGTGGACATCGCGAACTCGTCGCCGGACCGCGTGAGCGTCGGCTATTCCAACTCGAAGGATCTTTTCTTCATCGAGGTCTTCCGTGCGGGCGACCGCAGTCCGCTCACGCGGCTTGGGAAGCGTCCGTTCGTCGCGCGCTTCCGCGTCGATTCGAGCGAGGGGCAGAAACTGGAGACGTTTCTCGGCGACCACTATGCCCTCCGTGAGCCGAGCCGCTATCTGGCGAAGCCGGTTCTCGTCCACAACGGTACGCGCTACGAGGGCGCGATTCGCGCCTTTGACGTCGTCGAGGGCATCCGCATCGCCGGGGCCATGCAGATGTTCGCGAACCGCAAGGGGCTGCAGCGCAACTTCTCGCTCGTCTACTGGTCGCGTGACCGCGCCGAGCACCTCTTCCTCCGCGCACAGGACGCCGGGACGTCCACGCGAAAATGGGAGACGCGCGATCTTGGCCCGATGCTGCGGATCGGGAATCCGACGGTCAGCGTCCTGCCGGGCGGCGAAGTCGTCGTTCTGCATCGCCTCAACGCGGATCAGTTCGTCCGAAACGAGTTCTGGTCGTTGCCGGACGCGCTTGAGTTCCGGATGCGCGAGACCGTCCGAGACCCGGAGACGGCGGGCACGGCGCGCGTACGCGAACTTTACAAGGAAGGCGGCGTGAAGCCAAAGGAAAATCCCTGGTGGAAGTTCTGGTAGAAGCCTGACGACGGAATACGATGCTCGACTGCCGCGCCTATCTTCTCGACGTCACGGATCGCCGTCCGAACGAGTCGCTTCTGCAGGAACTCGTCGACGTCTTGGCGCGCTATTCCTACAACGAGTTCTACTGGTATGCCGCCGCGTCAGCAGAGACGGCCGCGCCCTCGTCGCGGCTGGCGGCCTACTGCGAGATGCAGGGCCTCGCGTTCCGCACGCTGGACGCGGCGGGCTACGAGAGGCTCCTGCTCGATTCGGCGAACGTGTGCGTCCCGACGTTTGCCGCGAAGTCGCTCTGCGGACGCATCGAGGAGATGCGGCTGGCGATGGAAGCGGGCGAGCGCGCCGTCCGGGCGCGTCGGGCGACGCGGTTTCTCGTGACGGATTTTTCGGACGGCTATGCCTGGCAACCGCTGTGCGTGTCGCTGCCGGCGATTGTCCTTGCGGGGAATCTCATGACGAGCGGCGCGTCGGCGGCGAAGATGGATCTTGAGAAGGAGCTCTGCTCGGTCATGAACCTGCCGGTCGCCGGGCTTCTCCAGAAGCTCGGCACGCTCTACTTGCGCGGCGGCGCGCGGCGCGCGGACGCCTCCGAGTTCTTCAACATCCTCGCCGGCGACTGCGGCTATTCGCGTCATCCGGGCCTTACGCAGACGGTGCTGGACGAAGTCTCCGGCATTTGCCGTGGCGTGGGCCTCGCGCTGGAACGCTGGACGGCGCGAAGCGACTGGGCGAAGGAGATCGCCTATGCGGCGAATCTTTTGGACTGCGCCTGTCATCGTCGCAACGAGGCGATGCTCCGTGCGCTCCGCGACGAGCATGGCCGCATCTGGCGTCTCCGGTGCACACCGGAAGGGCGCGTCGAGTCGCTGGCGAAACTGCCGAGGTTCTGACGCGATGCGACGCGGGCTCCTGGGCGTGTTCCTCTTCGTCGTGACGCTGGCCGTCTTCGCCGCCGGCATCACGAACGGGCATCTCAACCTGGATGACTGGGGCTACACGGCGGGCTGCGCGTTCGTGCGCGGCGGACTGTCGCTGGCGAACGTCCGCACGGCGTTCGCCGATCTCGGACACGGCGGCATCTGGATGCCGCTGACTTCGCTTTCCTACATGGCCGACGTTTCGCTCTTTGGCGGCGGCTGGATCGTCCATCACGCGGTCAACGCCGTCCTGCACGCCGCGAACGCCGTGTTCGTTTTCCTGTTTCTCCAGGCACTTCTCGGCGTGCGCGTGCGGCCGTGGGCCTGTGCCGCCGCCGCGCTCCTGTGGGCCGTTCATCCGATGCGCGTCGAGGCCGTGACGTGGATTGCCTCGCGAAAGGAAGAGCTCTGGACGCTCTTCGCGTTGGCGGGGCTGCTCGTCTGGCGGCGGTTTCTCGTGCGCGGCGGCGTGTGCGCCTATTTCGTCGTGCTGGCGCTCTTCGCCGCATCGATGCTGGCGAAGCCCACGGCCGTCTGCCTGCCCGTCCTGGCGTATCTGACGGTGCGCTTCGCTGCGCCAACGGCGCCGCGCCGTCCGTGGCGGTATGTGCCGATGCTGGTCTGCGCGCTGGCCGTCGGCGTGATCGCGGTTGCCTCGCAGACGCGGCCGACGGGGATGGAGGCCGTCGATCTGTCGGACACGACCCTTGGCTGGCGGCTGTTGAATGCGGCGGTCTCGCTGGGGCTTTACGTCTCGCATGTCGTTTGGCCCGTGAATCTGCACCTCGACTATCGTGCCGTCTTTGGCGGCTGGCCACGGAACGGATGGCTGGGGCTGGTCGTTCTCGCGGCGACGGTTGGGGCTGTCGGCTGGGCGTGGACGCGGCTCGCGTCCGTCACGGCGCGGCGGCTTGTCGTCTACGCGGCCGTGTCGGCTCTGGTCGCGCTTCTGCCGGTGCTTGGGCTTTTGGGCGTGACGGGCGACAAGGCGTATGCCGACCGCTATGCCTATCTGCCGGCGGTCTTCCTTGCGCTTCTGGTCGCGGCGGCGTTGGAGGCGATCGCGCGGCGACGGACGAGTTGGGCGGGCGTGCTGGCGGGTGCGCTGGTGCTCGCCGAGGGTGCGCTCGCCGTGCCGACCATTCGCGCGTTCGGCAGCGACCGCGCGATCTACGCGCGCGTGTGGGCGGACGATCCCGACCATTGGCGGGCCTTGCGCGTCCTTGGCGCGGAGGCGTGTGCGCGGGAGAATCGCCTGGCGGACGGCGTCGCGATGCTGCGCAAGAGCCTGCGTCTGCGGCCGAGCGCGTCCACGGCCGCCTCGCTCGCGTATGTGCTGGCGATTCGCGGCGAGCCGGGCGACTTTGCGGAGGTACGGCGGCTGGGCGCGGGCGTTTCGAAGAACGTGCGTCGCGATCGGGAAGGCCTGATGCTGGACGCGCTCGCGATTGTGGCGTTTCGTGAAGAGGATGACGAGGAGGCCGTGCGGCTCTTCGGCGCGGCGTTGACGGCGCCGGCGCGCAGCCACAACAATCTCCACGCGATGCTGAACTTTGGCTATGCGCTTGCGAACGTGGGGCGGACGCGGGAAGCGTTGGGGCTGTTCGCAAAGTTGCGCGCCGTCTCGGATGCGGGCATCCGCCGTCGGGCGGCCGAAGCCGCCGCGCAGACTCAGGCCGGCGTCTGCGCCCGCTTCGCTTGGCAGTAGTCCGTCAGGCGGCCATGCGGCGAGGAGAGCTTCGTCGCCAACGCACAGGACAGTTTTGCGGTTTTCGGGCGCGCGTACGCGCACCCAGCACGACAGGAGGCATCCCCAAACGTTTTTTTGCGCGAATGGTGGGGCCTGTCCCCAAAGGACACGGCTTTCGAACCCGTGGGGTCTGTCCCCAACGAATACGGCTTTCGAACCCGTGGGGTCTGTCCCCAGGGATCGTGGGGACAGACCCCACGGGTTGTTCAAGGATCCTTTGGGGACAGGCCCCACGGGTCGTGCAATAAACATAAGTTATTTTGCAAAGTTTACAAGTGACAGGGCACGGATTTTAGGCTATACTTTACCTTTGTAAATGTGTGATTAAGGAGTTTGAGCAGAATGACAAGACTTGAATTCATCCGCGCGCTGACGGCGACGGGCGCGGCGTCGGTTTTCGCCGGGTGCGTGCTGCCGAAGGGGAGCAAGGGCAAGTTCGCCCTCAACGCCTCGACGTTTCGTGCCTATGGGCTGACGCTGGGCGAGCAGGTGCGCGCGGCGGTCGCTGGCGGCTTTACGGGCTTTGAGCCGTGGATGAAGGACATTCGCGCCGCGAAGGCGGACGGCACGTTGCGGGATGTCATCGCGTATGCGCGGGACAACGGGTTGTCGTTTGTCAATGGCATTGCCTTTGGGCAGTGGACAAATCCGGACGCGGCGGTGCGCGCGGCGGGGCTGGAGGAAACACGCCGCGACATGGAACTCCTGGCCGAGATGAACTGTCCGTACATCGCCGCGTCGATGTTCGGCATTCAGAAGCCCGGCTCGCCGATTCTTTCGAACGAGGTGATTGCCGAACGCTTCCGTGCCGTCTGCGCGCTGGGCGACGAGACGGGCGTGAAGCCGCTCCTGGAGTACTGGGGGCATTCGGTCAACCTCTCGACGCTGGAAGGCGCGTTGGACGTTTTGGAGAAATCGGGGCGGCGTGATGCCGCGCTGCTGGCGGACGTCTACCACACGTATCGCGGCGGCAGTCGCTTTGGCTCGTTCGCGCGTCTGCGAGCCGACCAGTTGCCTGTCTTGCACGTGAACGACTACACGTTTGCGAAGCCGCGCGCGACGCTGGTGGATGCCGACCGCGTCTGGCCGGGCGACGGTGCCGCGCCGTGGAACAATCTGTGCACGATGCTGGACGGCATCGGGGCCGATCCGTGGCTCTCGATTGAGCTGTTCAATCCGGCATACTGCCAGACGACGCCGCGCGAGACGGCGCGCGTCGGCGTCCAGAAGTTCGAGGGGCTGGAGAAGAAGAACACGCTTCGGCTGGGCGTCCAGATGTGGAGCGTCGACGAGTTGTGGCGGAAAGACCCGGCGGGTTCGTTCCGTCGTCTCCGCGCGCTTGGCTACGAGGGCGTGCAGTCGCTTGGGTTCTACAAGATGGACTGGAACGAACTGGAGAAGATGCTCAAGGGCGAAGGCCTTCAGATCGTGGACATGCCGTTTCGGGCCAATATGCTGACGACGCAAGGCGACTTTGACCGCTTCGTCGATTTCTGCCGTCGCTTTGGCGTCGATTTCGTCTACGAGCCGTGGATTGATTCGGGGCTGGACGAGCGCGGATGGCGCGCGCGTGTGGCGAAGCTGGTCGAGTGGCGCGCGAAGTTTGCGGCCGTCGGCATTCGCACGGGCTTCCACAACCATCAGATCGAGCTGACGACGAAGTTTGCGGACGGGACGTGTCCGCTGGACGCCTTCGAGCAGGCGGGCGTTGATTTCGAGCTGGACGTCGGGCACGCGAAGCTCGCGGGCAGCGATCCCGTCGCGTGGCTGCAGCGGCTCGCGGGGCGTGTGCCGTCCATCCACGCCAAGCCGGGCGGCGGACGCGCCGTCGGCGGCGCGGGCGACCGCAACGACTGGGGGATGATTCTCCCGGAGGCGGCGGCGAGCGGCGCGAAGTGGGCCATCGTCGAGTGCGAGACGCGGCGCAACACCTTTGAAGATGTGACTGAATCGGCAAATTACCTGAAAGGACTTGTGAAATGAACTTGAATCGCAGAGACTTCGTGAAAACCTCGACGTTCGCTTCGCTGTTCGCGGCGAGCGGCTGCGCGACGGCCGGAGACGTTCCGAACATCGTCGAGGCGCCGTCGACGGGCGTGCCGCCGCCGAGCGGACGTCTGAACATGGCGATCATCGGCTGCGGCCCGATGGGCGTCAGCAACCTGCGGGGGCTTTGGGCGGATCCGCGCGTCCGCTTCGTCGCGGCCTGCGACCCGATTCGCGAGTCAAGCTTCCATGGCTACAATGCGAAGACGCTCCTTGGCCGCGACCCCGTCAAGCGGATGATCGACAAGAAGTATGGCACGACGGACACGAAGAGCGTCGCCGACTGGCGCGAGGTGATTGCCGATCCGAACGTGGACGCGGTGCTCGTCTCGACGGGCGACTACTGGCACGCGCTCATCTCGGCGGAGGCGATGAAGGCCGGCAAGCACGTCTACTGCCAGAAGCCGCTCACGCTTGGCGTGAACGAGGGCAAGGTGCTGCGCGCGATTGCGAAGAAGGCGGGCGTCATCTTCCAGGTCGGTTCCCAGCAGCGCAGCGAATGGCGTTTCCGCTTCGCGGCGGAACTCATTCGCAACCAGGCGCTTGGCGAGTGCACGAACTGCACGATTGGCCTTTGCTACGCCCACAACGACAGCCGCCGAAACGGCTACACGCGCGACTGCACGCCGCAGGGCATTCCGGCGTGGCTCGGCGACAAGGCGATGTGGGATCTTTACCTCGGCCCCGTGCAGCACTGGGAGAACGACGCCTACATTCCGGCGATTCACGCGCCGGTCTGCTGGCGCTGGAACTCGCGCACGGGCAACGGGTCGCTCGCGGACTGGGGTGCGCACCACTTTGACATTCTCCAGTGGGCGCTTGGTCAGGACATGGACGGCGGGCCTGTTGCGATCGAGAACGTGAAGACGGACATCCGCGACCCCGAGAAGTGCAACCGCTATCTGGATCAGGCCGTCCACTATGCGTTCGACATCGTCTATGCGAACGGCTTTCGCGCGCACGTCGGCGACGAGGAGACGATCGGGCGCAACGGATTGCGTTTCAGCGGCTCGAAGGGCGACCTCTTCGTCACGCGCGGCAAGCTGGATCTGCCGTCCGCGCTCAAGAACTTCACGGAGAACGACTTCCGCGGGCGGGACGTGCGGCTCTACCGGAATCCGGTGGCGAACGGCTCGCACGAGCTTGACTTTGTCGATGCCGTGTTCACGGGGCGTCCGTGCGCGTGCCCGGTCGAGGTCGGGCATCGCAGCGCGACGGTCTGCCACATCGCGAACATCGCGGCGCGTGCGGGGCGTTCGTGCGTGACGTGGGATCCGGTGAAGGAAGTCTTCACGGGCGCGTCGGCCGATCTCAACGCGAAGCTCGACGTGCCGTACCTGAACGGCTGGAAGCTGGAGGCGTAACGCGCGCCGTGCCGCGTCGGTTCTGCGCGTCGCGTCGGGCTTACGGTTCGATGAGGACGCGCGTGCCGGGGCGGCACATCGCGTACAGGCGCGCGGCGTTCCAGTTCGCGAGCCGAAAGCAGCCATGGGAGCCCGTGAATCCGATGGATTCGGGGACGGGCGTGCCGTGCAGACCATAGCCGGGCAAGTTGAGCCCCAGCCAGGCGACGCCGACGGGGCAGTTCTCGCCGGCGGGCCAGACGTAGCGTTGGACTTTCTTGCCCTTGGGCGTCGCATCGGGCGTGTAGGTGTAGTTCGGCCACGCGACGTAGCTGGTGACCTTCAGTTCGCCGTGTGGCGGAATCTTCGACTTGTTCGCGGCAATTGAGCAGGGAAAGAGTCCGAGGCATTTTCCGGCGGCGTCGAATGCGGTGACTTCGCGATTCGCGAGCGAGATGCGGACAACGTGCGCCGTCGGGCGTTGGGGGCGGCGTGGCCGTCCGCGTTCGGCGGCGGCGAACTCTTCTTGAATCGGCGGGAAGTCGGGAATGACCAGACGGAGCCCGGGACGGACATTGTTCCAGTCCACGCCGGGGTTCAGGCGCGCCAGGGCGCGTTGCGAGAGGTGTCCGCGTTCGGCGAACATTTCGCGGATGGACTCGTAGCCAAGGCGTATGAGTTTGGCCTTGGCGTTGGGCGCGTCCGGAATCTTCACGAGCGCGTCGAGGTCGGCCTGCGTGACGGTCTCGATGCGCAAGGGGGACGGCGCGTCGGCAAAGTAGCGGTCGTAGGCCGCTTCGGGCGACAGGGGGACAGGCTTTTCGCCTCGGTCAAGGAGAAAGCGGCGCAGGGCGCGTTCGCCCTTGCGTCCCCAGACGCCGTCGGCCGTGTTGCAGGAGTAGCCCGCGCGGTCGAGGTGAATCTGAAGGGCGAGCGTCTTCGAGTCGGAGAAGAGCGCGGCGAGGAGAAGAAGCGTCGTGCTGAACATAGGCGCGTATTATAGCAAATCCTCTTGTGCGCACGGGTGCCTATGGGCCGCTTACGGGGAAGATGTATCGCCTGGATCGGGTGGCTGGCGAATGGAAGCCCCTGTCGTGCCGGAACAAGGGCGGGGCGTTTGCAGTTGCGGACGATCCGTTCGTGCCCGGCCGGTTCCTGATGGCGACGGAGAACCAGATCACCGAACTCGCGGACGCTGGTGCGCGGCGCGGACGGGGTTATTCGCTAGTCGGCGGCGGGTCTTCGTGTCGCCGTTCGGCATTTGCTATAATATGTCGCATGACCATGAGACCCGAACAGATCCCCTACGGCGTCAAGGACTTCCGACGCATACGTCAGGAGGGCTTCTACTACGTCGACAAGACCGCGTACATCCGCATGCTGGAGGTGCGCGCGAACTTCCTCTTCTTCGTGCGGCCGAGGCGGTTCGGGAAGTCCCTCCTC
>CAYQUI010000026.1:0-21914 GCA_964420685.1 uncultured Lentisphaeraceae bacterium
TATCTGATCGCGCTTGAGAATAAATGCCCGCGACAACTTCATGTCAGACCGCCCCTTTCATGAACAAAACAGCGCCAATGGAACGAATGATAATCCAAAAGTCAAGCCAAGGCGACCAATTGAAAATGTAATGGACATCCAGGGCGACGCGCTCGGCGTAGTCCACTTCACTTCGCCCCGAACACTGCCAAAGCCCCGTAATGCCCGGCTTGACGGACGAGAAAATCTCATACGCCTTTCCGTAGTACGGAACCTCCGCCTCGACGATCGGACGCGGCCCGATCAGAGACATCTCGCCGCGAAAGACGTTCAGGAGCTGCGGCAACTCGTCCAGCGAGGTCTTGCGCAAGAAGCGTCCGAACGACGTGATGCGCGGGTCATGCCGCAGCTTGAAGTTGGCATTGTACTCGGCGGCAACCGCCGAATCCTTCGCGAGAAGGTTCTTCAGCCGCATGTCCGCATCCGCGTGCATCGAGCGGAACTTCCAGACGCGAATCGCCCGCCCGTTCTTTCCGAGCCGCCTGGCCCTGTAGAAGACAGGCCCTCGGCTCGTCGCCTTGATGAGAATCGGCAGAACCACGAACAAGGGAAATGCGCAGACGAAAATCAATGCGGAGAGACACCAGTCCACCAGCGTCTTCTCCCAGTTCAGCGCCTTCATCCGCCGCTGGTTGACCATCTCCAGTCCGCCAATTGTCCCAATCGAGACGGCCCTCGCGCCCACGACGGGAAACGCCATTTCCGTCGGCAGATATTCGATGAACATGAACTGCCGCGTAAACGTCGGCAACTGCGTCCGAAAATAGCGGTCGTCCTTGTAGCAGCAGAACAGGTGCTTTACGTCCGCCTCTTGCGCGGCTGGCACGATCTCGCGCAACTCGTCGCGGCGAAAATGACGAACAAGCCGAATGCCATAGTAGCCGTCCTTTTCAAAGACATGCCGAATGCGCTCCGCCGCCACCCCTTCACCCACGACAAACGCGGGAATCTGCCCGATCCGCAGACGCTTCAACGCCACACGCATCCCGTCGCGGAAAATCTGCGAACAGCCGGCCGTCAGAATCCCGCAGGAAAGCAGAACGACGCGCGAGACCTCCAACGTCCGATGACTGAAGCCCCAAAAGGCCATGACAAAGACATGCGAAACGAGCGCACTGAGCACAAGCCGCTTGAACTCATCGACAGGGCTCAGCGGCAGGCTCGGATAAAAGCCACGCCCCTGATAAAGGCGGGCAATCCAGTTGATCCCCGTAAAGACGAAAACGATCGGCCAAATGCGCACGTAGTCGGGCACCTGATAGTCCCCGAATCCCATCAGCTTGTAGGCGTTGACCGCCACGAACCAGACAAGGAGGATGCATGTCGCATCCGCCAGCCAAAGGGCCATGACTCTCAACCGTCCCGCATTCATACGCCTATTTGCCTACCGCCTCCGATACAGTTCAAACCGCCGCTTGCCAAAGACAAATGCCTCCATGAAATCATATGCGTTGCGATCAAACGCCTCATCAAAATGCCCCGTGACCCAATAGTCAGGCGAATCCGCCGAACCAAAAATGCCCAAAGATTCGTCCCGCCCGCCCAACAGGTAGCCGATGCGGGGATTGTGCCCGTGAACGACCGGACGGTTCGGACGATGGTATTCCGCAAGGCTGAAGACATTTGTCGCATCCGTCGATGGCCCGCGCCAATCGGCGCGAATCCGCTCGACCGCCCACAGGCTTGCCGCGACAAACGCGGCGCGCCGGCCGAACGGCAGATGGGATTTCGCCAACATGATGCCATGATAGGCGAGCAATCCCACAAGCAGGGCTGGCAACGCGAAACGTCGCACCGCGTTCAACGGGAAATTCAGAATGCCCCAAACGCCCCATCCGTACAGAAGGACGGTCGCCTGGATAACATACCGACGCTCTGGCAACGCGAAGCGAAATCGACCAAACTCTAAACAACTCTGCGCCACGACAACAAGAAGCGCAAGGACGAAAATCCCCAGCACCGCCCCCTCCTGTCGCGAGAACATACCTCGGCACAGGCGATAGACGGCGACCGCCAGCGAAAAGACGGCAAACGCAATCACAGCCAGCCTCCCAGAAGCCGAATGAAATGCGGCTGCGGGACCCAATGTCCCGTATATGCATGAACCATCGCCACCTGAAGAGCCGTCGCCAACACGAACGCGCCCAACGGCGCGGCGAAGGCGCGCCACGTCAGGGGACGGCGAAAGGCGCACCACAGACACCACGCGAACAACAGAGCCGCCGCGACCGCATAGCCGTACGAGACAAGCGTCGCCAAGACAAAAAGGCCGAGCGCAAACCAGCGCGCGCGCCCGCTGACCGCGCCCCATCCCAGCAAGGCAAACGCCAAGCACTTGCCCGTGTCACGAAGCCCGTCCGCCGCATACCGCGCAAAGTCATCGCAAAGAAGGACGAGCGGAACCGTTCCCCACGCGACCGTCTCGCCAAAGAGCGCGCGCACAAGATGCCAAAGGGGGACGGCTGACAGGCTCAAGAGCAGGACGGACACAAGTTGGCAGGCGTGGTCTCCCCTGACTCCACAGGCCGCGACCAGCCCCGACAGGCAGGAGAACAAAACGCCAAAACGCGGATGAAAGCCAAGCGCATAGTTGCCTCGTGCGATTTCATCCGCCATCGGAGCATAGCGCGTGACGACATCGGGCGAAAAGACCGGATAGACGAGTAGGACTACCCCGCCGTAGACGACGAAGAAACCGAACGCCGCAAGCCAAATCCTCCGTTCCGCCGTCATCATCTTCCCGTCAACGCGATGAGAATCCAATCCAACACGCCCAAAATACCGCGAACGAATCCTGGCGGCTTCGGCGCCTGCGGCACGTCGCTTGAAAACGCCCCCTTGTCCTGATGCGCCGAAATGGGGAACACGCGGAAGAGCTCAAGCCCAAAATACCGCGCGAACCGCTTCATCGTATCGCAGACGACCAGCACCGGCTCGTTCTTGGCAATGATCAGCTTGGCCGCCTCGCGCGTAATGAGATAGGCATCCGCGCCCCACGAGTGCCGAATCCGACGAATCTCCTCGTTTTGAACAGCCCCCGCATCCGCCTCAACGCAGGAAAACAAATAAAGCTGCGGGCGCGTACAGTCCATCACCTTCTCCGCGCGACGGACGCACGCCCCAAACCGCGCGTCCAAGACGACATCGTCCTCGAAGACCAAAGCCGCCGGCAGATTCCGCTCGACGATCTGATGATAGATCCACAAATGGGAATACGTGCAGCCAAGTTGCCCCGGCAATAGCCGCCGCCGATTGGCAATCAGCGAGCGGATGGGCGACCACCCCTTGAGACCGAACGCGCCACATTCGGCCGACGTGATGCCATGCACGCGCTCGAACTCAAACGAAAAACGCGCCAACTGACGCTTCATGTGCGCCAGCCGGTCGTGATTGAAGTCCATGTTGATGACAAACGCCGTCACAGGGATGTCCTCACTCTCTTTCGCAAAAGTTTCCCTTCCGTTTCGTGTCCTGACGGTTATTATACCATAAGATGAGCGTGCGCGGACGTAGGACGCACGATCTCTCGTCGTCCTACGCCGCGCAACACGCTTGCTCGTACCGTTCGTGACTGCGGAAAGGCGTCTCCGTCAGAACTGGTACTGCACGGAGACGACCAGTCCCGATCCGACGCCCAGCTTGTTCGCGCTGCCGTCGCGCACGAAGCGATTCTTGTCGCCCGTATCCGCATAGGCCGCGACTAGCGTCAGGCCCTTCGTTACGAACCAGGCGACGTGCGCGTCGTAGTAATCATGGTTGCGAATGCCATCCCCCACGTCCACGCCCTGCTTGTACTCGAAGCCAAGGGCAATGTTCTCGGCCGGCAGGATGTCGATGTTGCCGAATCCGGCCACGCCGTAGTCGTTATGTCCGACAACGCCGTTGACGACCTCGTCCGACGCGAGCAGGCCCGCCGAGAGCAGGACGGGAACCGGCGTCTGCGTGACAAGCTTCGACGCAACCGCATAGACATCCGCGCCATTGTCCCGCAGCCCCAAAGCCCGCACCGTCTCCGAATCCGTGTGCTTCCACACGCCGCCAATGGCAATCGCCGGCACCCACGCCGTGTCAAAGGCATTCTCGTCGAGGATGCGCAGCTTCGCGCCGATATTATGCGTGTTGATGGCGTTGTCTCCGTAGCGATGCGCGTCCACGTAGCCGTAGCCATAGGACAGTTCAAGCCGCTGCCCGACCGTCAGCGCGGCAGAGGCCGCCCACCAGTCGATCTCCGCGTCGTGGAGGTTGACGTACCAGGTGCCGACCTGCGGCTTCGAAACAAACGCATTGAAGTTACTTGTCCCCGCGCCCTCCCACGGCAAGCCCGCCGTATAGGCGAGCGGGTTGAAGGCGATGCCGCCCGTGCCCTGCAGGTTGTTAAGCGGGACGCCGCCGATCGCCACGCCCGCCGTCAGCACGGCGGCCGCAAGGGCCAGCGCCGTTGTTGACGCACGACGATTCTTCGCGTTACTGATCTTCGTCTGGATGTTCATGATTTCTGTCCTTTCTTTCCGTTCCTACCGTTGCGGTAGTGTTTTGCTTTCTAAAAAGACCCGCGTTGCGGGTCAGGTGCCGGACATCCCGTTTGGGAGACGCCGGCGTGAATGTATGTTGTTCGGTTACGCCCGCGCGAGCGCCTGATCAAGGTCGGCAAGGATGTCGTCAACGTGTTCGATGCCAATCGACAGGCGGATGAGTTCCGGCGGAAGCCCTGCCGCACGCTGCTCGTCTTCCGAGAGCTGCGAGTGGGTCGAGGAGGCCGGGTGGATCACAAGCGAGCGCGCGTCGCCGACATTCGCCAGCTGCGTGAAGAGCTTGAGTCCATCCGCGACCTTGACGCCCGCCGCCGCGCCGCCCTTGATGCCGAAGACGACCATGCCGCCCTGTCCATTGGGCAGGTACTTCTCGGCAAGCGCGTGGCTTGGATCGTCCGGAAGGCCCGGATAGCGCACCCACGCCACCTTCGAGTGGGCCTTCAGATACTGGGCGACCGCGAGCGCGTTTGCGCTGTGCCGCGCAATGCGCAGCGGCAGCGACTCGACGCCCTGCAGGAAGATCCAGTTCGCGTCCGGCGAGAGCGTCGGCCCCTGGTTGCGCAGGCCGACCGTCCGAAGGCGCGTGATGAACGCGAGCTTGCCGACGAATTCGCCCCACTTGACGCCGTGGTAGCCGGTGTCCGGCTCCACGTAGAGCGGATTGCCCTTCTGCGTCCAGTCGAAGTTCCCCGCGTCAATGACGACGCCGCCGATGCCCGAACCATGTCCGCCGATCCACTTCGAGAGCGAATGGATGACGACGTCCGCGCCCCACGCGATCGGCTGTTCGAGGATCGGCGTCGAGAACGTCGCGTCCACGACGAGCGGCAAGCCATGCTTGTGGGCAACCGCGGCGTAGCGTTCAATGTCCGCGACGCCCAGTGTCGGATTGCCGATTGTCTCGACGTAGACGAAGCGCGTCTTCTCGTTGATGGCCGCCTCGACGGCATCAAAGTCGTTCAAGTGCGTCCAGCGGACGTGAATGTTGTTCGACTGCGGCAGAATCGTGTTGAACTGCACATACGTGCCGCCGTAGACGTTGTCCGCCGAGACGAATTCGGACCCGGACTCTGCGATGTTCGTCACCGTGAAGTAGATGGCCGCCGTGCCCGACGCGAGCGTCAGCGCCGCTGCGCCGCCCTCAAGCGCGGCAAGCCGCTTCTCGAGGACGTCCTCCGTCGGATTCATGAGCCGCGCGTAGATGTTCGCCGCCTTCTTGAGGGCAAAGCGGTCTGCGCCATCCTGTGCGCTCTTGAAGTTGTAGGCCGTCGTGCGATAGACTGGCACGGCACAGGCGTCCGTCGCCGGATCGCCGTTCCAGCCCGCGTGTACCGCCAGCGTTTCGGGATGAAGTTTCTGTTCGCTCATGTTCTACCTGCTTTCTCCAATGAAGGATTTTATTGTAATTAGTCAAAGAGCCATGTCGAGAGATAGCGCTCGCCCGTATCGGGCAGAAGCGCGACAATCGTCTTGCCCGCGTACTCCGTCGTCTTCGCGAGTTCGAGCGCCGCCCAGAGAGCCGCGCCGGACGAGATGCCGACCAGCAGCCCCTCCTGCGCGGCCGCCGCGCGCGCCGTCCGACCCGCGTCCTCCGCCGAGACCGTGACCACTTTCGTGATGAGGCTCGTGTCAAGCGTCTTCGGGACGAATCCCGCGCCAATGCCCTGGATCTTGTGCGGACCGGCCTTGCCCTGCGAGAGCACGGGACTCGTGTCCGGCTCGACGGCGTAGAGGGCGATGTCCGGCTTCACCGAACGCAGATACCGCCCCGTGCCCGTGAGCGTGCCACCCGTCCCGACGCCCGCGACGAACGCATCGACCTGCCCGTCGGTGTCCGCCCAGATCTCCGGACCCGTCGTAATCTGGTGATAGGCCGGATTCGCCGGGTTCTCGAACTGCTGCAGGATGATGCCGCCGCGCGCCGCCGCGATTTCGTTCGCCTTGGCAATCGCGCCCTTCATGCCCTCCGTTCCCGGCGTGAGGACGATCTCCGCGCCATAGGCCGCCGCGAGCTTGCGACGCTCGACGCTCATCGTCTCGGGCATCGTGAGGACGAGGTGGTAGCCCTTCACCGCCGAGACGAGCGCAAGCCCTACGCCCGTGTTGCCGCTCGTCGGCTCGACCAGCGTCGCGCCCGGCTTGAGGACGCCGCGCTTCTCGGCATCCTCGACCATCGCAAGCGCAATGCGATCCTTCACGCTCCCACCGGGGTTGAAGAACTCGACCTTCGCGAGCACGCGCGCGCCGCCCTTGTTCAACTTGTTGGAAATCTCAACGAGCGGCGTGCCGCCCACCTTTTCCAAAATCGTCTTGTGCATCTTTGCCATTGCCAACCGCCTTTCTTTGTTCTGAATCTACCTTTGTGGTAGTGATTGGCGCGTAGTATAGCATATCGCCGTTGTGAATGTCAACCGCGAAAGTAGACATTATTTCACGAACCCATCTTCCTACATTGCTGGAACACTCCGCCCCTGGGGTCTGTCCCCAGACCGATTTCCCGCGCCGACTTGCTGGAGCGGGGACGACGTTAGGCGAGGAGTTCGCGGAACGAGTCGATGACGCGCGTCGGATGCGCGGACTCAAGAACGGCACGCGAATTCGTGCCCGTGATTGCGACGACATCCATCCCCGCCGCCTGCGCCGCCGCGATGCCGTTGAGCGCGTCTTCGAAGACGCAGCACGCGGACGGCTCGACACCCAGGCGCGCGGCAGCCGCGAGATAGCATTCGGGCGCGGGCTTGCCGTGCACGTACTGAGAGGAATCCACGATGGCGGCAAAGAACGTGCGCAAGCCAAGACCGTCAAGGACATAATCGACGTTGTCCATCGTCCCGCCCGTCGAGACGGCACAAGGGATTCCGTTCGCTCGCGCGGCGGAGAGAAATTCGACAAGGCCTTCACGCGCCGCAAGGTTCGGACGATAGATTTCGCGGTACAGGGCCTCTTTCTCACGGAGGAGCTCCGCCGCACGGGACTCGCCGATCGGCGCGTCAAACATGCGCGCGAGATAGTCGCGCCCCGGCGCGCCCATCCACGCGACAACCTGCGCGTCCGTCAGATGCCCGCCATGGCGACGCGCAAATTCCAGCCACGCCTGAACATGATATCGGCAGTTGTCCACCAGCACGCCGTCCATGTCAAAAAGATACGCCCGTTTCGTCATGGCGGATAGTATACCATCTTCCCCGCCGATCAGGGCGCGATCCGCGCGCGAATCGCGTCCGTCAGGCGCACGGCGGCGACATGGCGAGAGGCAGCGTCTGTCGGCGGGCGCAAGGGTTCAGACGCCCGAAACGAAAAGACGACGCGCTGCGCGCCCATGTCCCACGGTCGCTGGCCCTTGGCGAGGATTCGTCGCGACAGCGTCTCGCGGACGCAGACGACCGGCACGCCGGCCCGGACGGCGAGCTGCGCCGCGCCCCGCCGCAGCGGCTGGAGTCCGCCCGCGCGCGGCGAGCGCGTTCCCTCCGGAAAGACGAGGACGTTCCACCCCGCCCGCAGATAGGGCGCGGCGACATCCGGCAGACGCGCATCGTCCGGCAACGCCGTCGCGCGAACAATGGCCGAGAGAAAAGGATTGCCCTTCAGCGTGTGCTTGGCGACATAGAGCGTGCGCGGCACCCGCGCGACCAGCAGCACGACGTCGATGAGCGTCGGATGATTCGCGACAAGAACGACCCCGCGCGGCGCGCCCAGGTTGCCGCGCGCGATGCGGATGAGGCGCGTGGCGACAAACAGCCACGCCACGGCACGCCAGAGCGCGCGAACGACTGGCTGCGCGCGCTCCGGCCGCCGCAAGAGAAGCATGGCCGGCGAGACAAGGAGCGCCCCCGCGCCGAAGACGCCGAACAGCGCCAGCGCCGTCAGCCCGCGCAGAACTGCCGCCACGCGATCCATTTGCCATCCATGCCCACGCCGTCGCGCACGAACGCGACGAGCCGCTCCCGCGTCAGCGGCGCGCCGCCATCCGCCGCATCCGTCACGCTGACCGCCCCGTCCGCCGCGTCCGCCAGGCGCACCGCGACGCCAAAACCGCCCCCCGTCTCCTCGGCATAGACGAAGACCGCCTCGCGTCCGCCCTGCGCGGCATTCAATGCCTCCAGGAGCCCGCACTCGAGCGTGTCGCCCCCGGCGGCAATCGCCGTGTAGGGGGCGGTGTTCTTCGTGAAGACGCTCCACAGTCCCGGCGCGGCGTTGTAGACGGACGCGCTGAAGCGGTGCGGCGAAACCGTGCCGTCCGTCCGGAACTCCTCGACGATCCGCCGCGTCAGCGTGACCTCGCCCTCGCGCGAAGCGAAGACGAACGCCGCGCCTGGCGCATCGACCTCCCGCGCCAGCGCAAAGAAAATCTTCTGCAGCGGCGAGAGCCGCCGCCGCACAAGCGGCGGCACGAACGCGACGTCCGCCGTCTCGCCGGGGGCGAGAACGGCCCATGCCCGAATGTCAACCCGCCGATTCATGCGCGGCGAAAGACAAGCGACGTGTTGACGCCGCCAAAGGCAAAATTGTCGGACATCGCGAACTCCGTCTCGTGCGACCGCCCCGCGCCCGTGACGAAGTCGTGTTCTCCGCAGCGCGGATCGGGGTTCGCCAGATTGAGGTTGGGCGCAAACCACCCGTGGCGCAGCATCTCGACCGTCAGCACCGCCTCAATCGCCCCGCACGCGCCCAGCGTGTGCCCCGTGTAGCTCTTGGTCGTCGAGACGAGCGGCTTCGCGTCGCCAAAGACCGCCGCCGTCGCCGAGCCCTCGGCAACGTCGCCAAGATCGGTCGCCGTGCCATGCGCGTTCACGTAGCCGATGTCGGACGGCGCCAGCCCGGCATCCGCGAGCGCCAGCCGCAGCGCCCCCGCCATCGTCTCGGCGTTCGGCTGGGTGACATGCCGTCCGTCCGTGTTCGTGCCAAAGCCGACGACCTCCGCGAGAACCGTCGCGCCGCGCGCACGGGCGTGCTCCCGTTCCTCCAGAACGAGCGTCGCCGCGCCGTCGCCAATGACCAGCCCGTCGCGGTCGCGGTCGAATGCGCGCGGCGTCGTCTCCGGCTCTCCGTTCCGGCGCGACGTCGCGAAAAGCGTGTCGAAGACAGCGACCTGCGTGACGGAAAACTCCTCCGCGCCGCCCGCGATCATCACGTCCTGCGCGCCGTAGCGAATGGCCTCGTACGCCTCGCCCACGGCGAGCGAACCCGACGTGCAGGCCGTCCCCGTCGGCAACAGCCGCCCCGTCGTGCCATAGTGGACGGAGAGGTTCACGGCGCAGGTCTGCGACATCATCTTGATGTAGGTCGAACTCGTGACGTTCCGCACTTCGCGGTTCATGAGAACGGAATAGAAGTCGGCGTTCGCCGCGACGCCACCCGAACACGAGCCGTAGGCGACGCCCAGCCGCCCGCCCGTCAGGATGGGGCTGCCCAGCAACCCCGCCTGCGCCAAGGCCTGATCCGTCGCGAAGAGCGCCATCTCCGAAACGGGACTCATCGTGCGAATCACCTTGCGCGTATAGGCGGGCGGGCGCACGTAGCCACACGGCGCCCACAGGCACGTCTGAAGCCCCTTGTAGGTCTGAAGATCATCGGAACGACGAACGCAGTTCTGCGGCGTCTTCAGCCGCTCATAGGCCGCCGCCACCGTATGGCCAAGCGAACTGACGATTCCCATTCCCGTAACGACGACACGCCGCATCAGATGAGTCCTCCATTGACCTGAATGACCTGGCGCGTCACGTACGACGCGCCGTCGGACAGGAGGAAGCGCACGACGGACGCGACCTCTTCGGACGTTCCGAAACGGCGCATCGGAATCGCCTTCAAGGCCTCCTCCGCAAAGATTCCCTCGGTCATGTCCGTCTCGATGACGCCTGGCGCGACGCAGTTGACCGTAATGCCCCGCCGCGCCAGCTCGACCGCCAGGGCCTTCGCCGCGCCGATGAGGCCCGCCTTGGCGGCGGAGTAGTTCGTCTGGCCGCGATTGCCCATCACGCCCGAAACGGACGAAACGGCGACGATGCGCCCGCCGCGCCGCGCCTGCACCATCGGCAGGACGAGCGGCTTGAGGACATTGTAGAAGCCGTCGAGATCCGTGCGGAGAACGCGATCCCACTGCTCCGCCTCCAGGCCCGGAAACGGCGCGTCGTCCGCAATGCCCGCGTTGAGGACGACGCCATACGGTGCGCCGTGCGCCGCAACCCACGCCGTGAGCGCGGCCTCGGCCGCCGCGCGGTCGGCGACGTCGAAGACGAGATCCGTTCCGCCCGAGCGGACGGAATGCGTGACGACCTCAAACCCGTCGGCAACAAGCGCCGCGGCAATCGACTTCCCGATGCCGCGGCTCGAGCCGGTCACAATGACATATCGGCTCACTTCTTGGACGGTTTGCCGAAGTAGGCCGTCGAGAAGTTAAAGAACGGGAAGAACGGCAGGAAGCCCTTCGCGTTCCAGTTCAAAAGACCCAGCTGCAACGCCGCGCCGTCTTCCGCCACGTTCACGAACGAGACCTGCGGGCCGTTAATCACCTTCTTCGCGCGGCAGTAGCCAATCGCGCCCTGGCAACCCAGCGCCCGGTCAATGACGCCCCAGAGGAGCGAAATCTGCGCGCCCGTCACTTCCTTGCACTCGCTCGCGACGCCCAGCTGGCAGCCCTTGATCTTCGCGTCCTTATCCGGACCATCGACCCACCAGCTCCAGCGGCAGTCGGCCGAGACAGCCGTCGCCAGCATCAGCGCAGACGCAACAATCATCAGTTTCTTCATTGTCTGTCCTTTCTTCTCTGTTTATGTACAAACAACAGCGCGAATTATATCACATTTCACGCGGTTCGCGCACAAGGCCTCGGTCACGCGCGCGCCGCGTAAGCGGAGGAGGCGAATGGCGGCACGTCCGTGCGGCCTTCGCGCCAGTCGCGCACGGCCGCGAGGCGCGCCTTGAGGTTCGCTTCGCGCCCCAGCCCCGCCGGCGTGTAGTAGCGTCGGCCCGCCAGCGCGTCCGGCAGACAGCTCATCCGCGCGATCTTCTCGTCCGTGTCATGCGCGTAGACGTAGCCCTTGCCATAGTCGAGGCTCTTCATGAGCCGCGTCGGCGCGTTGCGAATCTGGAGCGGCACCGGCTCGGCCATCATCTTCTGCGCGTCCGCCGCCGCGCGGTCGTACGCCTCCTCCATTGCGTTCGACTTCGGCGCCAGGGCGAGATAGACGACGATCTGCGTCAAGTGCACGTTGCATTCGGGAATGCCCAAGTTGTGACAGGCGTCCCAGACGGCGTTCGCCAGGAGAAGCGCATTCGGATCGGCCAGCCCCACGTCCTCGCTCGCGAAGCGAACGCACCGACGCGCAATGTAGAGCGGGTCTTCGCCGCCCTCCAGCATCCGCGCAAGCCAGTAGACGGCCGCGTCCGGATCGGAGTTGCGCATCGACTTGTGCAAGGCCGAAATGATGTTGTAATGCTCCTCGCCGTTCTTGTCGTAGAGGAGGGCCTTGCGGTTCACGACCTGCGCAAGGACGTCTTCCGTGATCGCGGGCCGCCCCGCCGCGTCGAACGCCGCGTTCGCGACGGCCGTCTCCAGCGTGCCGAGCGCATGGCGCGCGTCGCCGTTCGCATAGACCGCGATCTTTGCCAGCGTCTCGTCGCTCGCCTGCACGTCCAGCTTGCCAAAGCCGCGTTCGCTCGTCAGCGCACGGCGCAGGAGTCTGACGAGATCGGCCTCGGAGAGCCCCTTGAGGACGAAGACCTTGCAGCGCGAGAGGAGCGCCGAATTGACCTCAAAGCTCGGATTCTCCGTCGTCGCGCCAATGAGGACGATCGAACCTTGCTCGACAAAAGGCAGAAACGCATCCTGCTGCGCCTTGTTGAAACGGTGGATCTCGTCCACGAAAAGAACGGTGCGCAGGCCGACGCGGCGACCCGACTCGGCGCGCGCCATGATCTCCTTGATTTCCTTGATGCCGCTCGTCACGGCCGAGTAGTTGACGAACTCGGCCTTCGTGAGATTCGCAATCACGTTCGCGAGCGTCGTCTTGCCGACGCCCGGCGGACCCCAGAGGATCATGGACGGAACCTGGTCGCGCTCGATCATCTGGCGAAGGATCTTCCCCTCGCCGACGAGATGCTCCTGCCCGACGAACTCCGAGAGGTCGCGCGGACGCATCCGCGCGGCAAGCGGCTCGGGCGCCGCCTGCGCGTCGCCCTCAAAGGCCCCTTCAATCAACGACATCTGCCGCATGAGGGCGTATTATACCACAACTACCGCGCCTGTCGGCAGAAGGCCGCGAAGACGCGACGGTCGTCCGTCAGTTCGGGATGTCCGGCAAACGCCCAGACGTTTCGCCACTGGACAGCCGTCGGGCGGTCTCCGTGCGTGGACAGGACGGAGACATCCGGGGCGACAGCGGTGATTGCCGGCGCGCGGATGAAGGCCATCGGCACGCGGTCGTCCGTCCCCTCGCCGACCGCGCCTCTCGCCGCGAAGCTGCCGAGCTGGCGACCATAGGCATTGCGCCGCACCGTCACGGGCAAGACCCCGAACCAGACGGTCGGGTCATCCTCCAGCCGTTCCGCCAGCAAGATCAGCCCGGCACACGTCGCGAAGACGGGCAGCCCCGCCTCAATCCGCGCCTTCAACGGCGCGAAGAGACCGAGATCGTTGAGGAGCTTGCCCTGCGTCGTCGATTCGCCACCGGGGAGGACGAGAGCATCGAACGGACGCGCCAAGTCACGCGCCTGGCGGATCTCGAACGTCTCCGCCCCGACGTCCGCAAAGGCGCGCGCGTGTTCGGCAAACGCGCCCTGCACCGCGAGAACGCCCACGCGCATCTCACTTCCCCCGCTCTTCCATGATCGTCTCGATCTCGTCGGCGTTGATGCCGACCATCGCCGGGCCGAGGTTCTCGCTCAGCTTCGCGAGCAAGGCGGCGTCCTGCCAGTTCGTGACGGCCTGGACGATTGCCGCCGCGCGCTTCGCGGGGTCGCCGCTCTTGAAGATGCCGGAGCCGACGAACACGCCCTCGGCGCCAAGTTCCATCATGAGCGCGGCATCCGCCGGCGTCGCGACGCCGCCCGCCGCGAAATTGACGACGGGAAGCTTTCCGAGGCGATGCACCTCGCGCACAAGGTCGAGCGGCGCGGCGAGTTCCTTCGCCGCCTCGTTGAGCTCGTCCTCGCGCAACGCCGCGATCCGGCGGATCTCGGCCTGCATCTTGCGCATGTGACGGACGGCCTGCACGACGTCGCCCGTGCCCGGCTCGCCCTTTGTGCGGATCATCGTCGCGCCCTCGCCAATGCGGCGGAGGGCCTCGCCCAAGTCGCGCGCGCCGCAGACGAACGGCACCTTGAAGGCCGTCTTGTCGATGTGATAAAGGTCATCGGCCGGCGAGAGGACTTCGCTCTCGTCGATGTAGTCGATCTCAATGGCCTCCAGGATGCGCGCCTCGGCGATATGGCCGATGCGGCACTTCGCCATGACGGGAATCGTGACTGCCTCCTGAATGCCGCGAATCATCGCCGGGTCGCTCATGCGGCTCACGCCGCCGGCCGCGCGAATGTCGGCGGGAATGCGCTCCAGCGCCATGACGGCGCACGCACCCGCGTCCTGCGCGATTTTCGCCTGTTCGGGCGTCGTCACGTCCATGATGACACCGCCCTTGAGCATCTGCGCAAGGTTGCGGTTGAGGGTCTGTCGGTCTTCTGCCATTTTCTGTCGCTCCTTTCGTCCGCCCCTTCGGCGGAAACGGCGCGTATTCTAGCAGAAGGCCAGCATACATACAATATCGATAATTGTATGGAAGACAAGAAACGGGCCGCGCACGCGCGCCGATCACTTGCCGACGCAAAAGCGCGAGAAGAGATTGTCGAGCAAGTCGGCGGAATACGTCGCGCCGATGCGTTCGCCCAGCCGCTCGGCGACGGTGCGCACGGCGTTCCCCGCGAGCACGAGGTCAAGCCCCGAACCGTCCGCGCGCAAAAACGGCGCGAGCTGCGCACGCGCGTCCAGCAGGACTGCCAGCATCTGGTCATCCGGCGTATCCGACGACGACTCGGCGGCGGCGCGCGCCGCCCGCGCCGCCAGCGCATCGACGATCGCCCGCTTGAGTTCCGCCAGCCCCTCGCCCGTCTTCGCCGAGACGTTCAGCCCCGCGCCGCGCCCCAGGTCGCACTTCGCATGGACGGGAATGCACATCGCCGCCCCCTCCCGGCGTACCAACGCCCCCGCGTCCAGATGTGCCAACGAAACCACCACGTCCGCGTCGGCAATCAGCTGTTCCGCACGCGCCACGCCCTCGGCCTCAATGGCATCGCCTGTCGCGCGCAATCCCGCCGTGTCCACGAGGCGGACGGGCCAGCCGTCGAGGTCGAGCCAGGCCTCGACGGCATCGCGCGTCGTGCCCGGAACGTCGCTCACGATCGCCCGGCTCTCGCCGAGGAGCGCGTTCAGAAGCGAACTCTTGCCCGCATTCGGCGGCCCGGCGAGGACGACGCGCGCCCCGTCGCGCAGAATCCGCCCTTCGCGCACGCGCACGGCCGCCGCGTCCAGCGCGACGGCGAGCGCGGCGAGCGACGCCCGAAGACCCGTGAAAAACACGTCCGGCAAGTCCCCCTCGTCGATGTCGAGCGCGTGCTCCAGTTCGGACGAAAGGTTCAGCGCGCGGTCGTAGAGGACGCGGATTGCCCGCGCACGCCGCCCGCCCAAGCCCTCCAGCGCGGCATCCGCCGCGCGCGCGGTCTTCGCCTGGATGAGGTCGAGGACGCTCTCGGCCTGGTCGTAGTCGAGCCGTCCGTTCAAAAACGCGCGTTCGGTAAACTCGCCGCGCCGCGCCAACCGCGCCCCGGCGGCCAGACAGGCCTCCAGAACGCGACGCGGCGTGACCACGCCGCCGTGGCACTGGAACTCGACGACGTCCTCGCCCGTGTAGGACTGCGGCGCGCGAAACGCGAGCACGACCGCCTCGTCAATCAGGCCGCCCCGCGCCGCGCCGCTGTCGGATGTCCGTTGCCCTTTGTCCGCCAAACCCGCGTAGACCTTTCGAAAATACATCCCGCGCCGTGTCACGGCCGCGCCCGTCAAACGGGCGGCGACGGCGAACGCCTCCGGGCCGGAGACGCGAACGACCGCCACGCCGGCCGGGCCGGGGGCGGTCGCAACGGCGGCAATGGTTCCTTCGCTCACTTCACGCTGCGGAAGAACTTGCGCATCTCGTCCGGCGTCGTGCACCGCGCGAGCTTCTCGTAGCCGTTGTCGCCGCGCAGAGCCTTCGAGATGAAGCTCATCAACTGCAGGTACGGCGTCTGCGTCGCGTCGTTCGCGATCGTCAGGACGATGATCGAGAGCGTCGAGTTGTCAATCGTCTCGTAGTCCGGAATGCAGCCGTTCGCCGTGTTCGCATTGTCAAGGATCGCGACCGCGCCGACAATGCCCTCGACCTCCGCGCAGCGGCCGTGCGGCACGGCGATGCCGTTGTCGAGGCCTGTCGGCATCGAGGCCTCGCGTCGCAGGACGGCGGCCGTCGCGGCGGCGACGTCCTTGACCTGCGACGGGCATGCCGCCGCGATTTCGGCGACAAGCCTCTCGATGGCCTCATTCTTCGAGGCGGCCCGGAACTTCGGCAGCATCACGAAGCCCTGCAGGTAACGGCTAACGCTCGTGTGGCGCGCGGCCGGAGACTGGGACTCCGACGCGAGCATACGCCCAACGTCTTCGCGGCGGATGGGCTTGGCGATCTGGCGCGCGAGGTCGTTCATCTCGGACGCGACCTCCATCCACGCCGTCATCACGATCGCCTCCTCGGCGGGCGTGCAGGAGACGGTAATCACGTTGTTCTCGCGCTGCACCGAAATCTCCATGTTGTCCATCGCGATTTCCCAAATGCTGTCCTCCTTCGAGAGGAGCGACGTGAAGAAGCCCTCCTCGCGGAATTCGGCGACAAGCTTTTCGAGCATGAGCGCGGCAACGTCGCTCGTGGGAAGCTCGAAGACGACGGGACGCGAGTTGTCGTGGCTCTGCTTCGGATGCCGCACGCCCTTCGCCTTCGGCGCGAAGAGGCCGACGAGCGCCGGCGGCGCAACGACCGTCGTGACGAGCGTCATCAGGATGCCGATGCCGAAGATCTCCTGCGTGAGGAAGCCGCTCGACAGGCCAAGGCCCGCGATGATGAGCGCGACCTCGCCACGCGGCACCATGCCCGCGCCAATCCGAAGGCCGCCGAGGATGTTGAATCCGCAGCAGAGCGACGGCACCATGCAGCCAACCACCTTCGCAAAGACGGCCAGCACCGTGTAGATGCCGCCGAAAACGAGGACGGGCTTCGAGCAAAGCGCCGTGACGTCAACCATCATGCCCATCGAGCAGAAGAACACGGGCACAAGGAACGTGTAGACGGGCGTCAGCATCTCCTGAATCGGATGCTTGAGATCCGTGCGCGAGAGCGAAAGGCCCATCACGTAGGCGCCGATAATCATCGCCAGCCCCATGAACTCGAAAAAGCCCGCGAGCACAAGCGCAAGGCCGAACGCCATCGTCGCGATGACGACCGGGCTCTTGAACGCCGCCTTCAGGAACTTCGCGATCCAGCGCGCCGCGAGAAGCCCGATCGCCGTCGCGCCCAGCCAGACGCCGAACGCCTTGAGCGCGACGACGCCGATTGCGCCCCAGTCCATCGCCACGGCCGCCGAGCCGGCCTTCGCCACCGCGTGGTTCGCGACGATGATGCCGTTGCCGATCGCAAGCACGATGAGGCCGAGGACGTCGTCGATCACGGCGCCCGCCATGATCGTCACGCCCTCCTCGGAATCCATCTGCTTCTTCTCGGAAAGGATGCGCGCCGTGATGCCGACCGAGGTCGCCGTGGACATGATGCCCATGTAGAGCGGCGCTTCCTTCGTCATCGCCTCGGCGAGCGGCAACCCCTTCAGGTACGCGAAGTGCTCGAAGAACTCCGGCAGCAGGTAGACCGCACAGAGATCGCCGAAGACGAACGAGACGATCACGCCGCCAAGGCCGACCATGAGGCCGACGAACGAGTAGCGGAGGAAGAGCTTGAGGTTCGTCTCAAGGCCCGACAGGAAGAGCAGGATGACCGAGGCCAGCGTCGCGATGCCATAGAGCGCGGGCGACGTCGCGTCGAACGCATGGCCCGTCTCCTTCGCGATCGCGCGCAACTCCGCGCCGTGGAAAAGCCCGCCCGCGAACAGGCCGTCGCCAAAGCCGATGCCGCCCAACGCCCACGGGCCAATCACGATGCCGGCGGCAAGCTCGCCGAGAATCGACGGCAACTTCAGGCAGGAGGCCAGCGCGCCGCCCACGCGCGCCGCAAAAATGATGACGCCGATCTGGAGAACGAGGAACATCATCTCTTCCACACGGGGCAGACCGAAATTCGGATAGGGCGGGGGCCCGCCCTCATGCGCCGCAAAAACACCCGCCGCACACAGGACTGTGGCGGCCACCAAAAACAGCTTCTTGTTTTTCATATGGTCGCATAGTATACCACAAATCGTGCCGTGGATTTGCTATAATCTTCATTCAACCAATCCAGGAGGACGCTTCCATGTCAAACCGCACCTACACGCAGGAAGAGCTTCGCGCCACGCTCGCCCAGATGGGCATTGCCGACGTCACGGACGTTGCGCGCTACGGCTCCGGGCACATCAACGACACGTTCAAGGTCGAGACGAAGCGCGGCACGCGCTTCGTCCTCCAGCGCGTCAATACGGACATCTTTCCGCCCGACCTCCTGAAAAGCAACATCCTGCGCGTGACACGCCATCTCCAGTCAAAGGGCGTCAAGTCGCTGGACGTCGTCGCCTACGAGAACCCCTGGCGCGTCTATGCGTTCCTCGAAGGCTACACGTCCGTCGACCTCATCACGAACCCGGCGCAGGCCGAGCTCGCGGCGGGCGCATTCGCGAAATTCCAGAACGACCTCGCCGACCTGCCCGCGCCGCGCCTCGGCGAGATCATCCCGAAGTTCCACGACACGGTTGACCGCCTGCGCCTCCTGGACGCGGCGACGGTCGCCGACGTGAAGGGCCGCAAGGCGGCGGTCGCCGCCGAACTCGCGTTCGTCGATCGCCGTCGCGAGGAAGCCGCGAAGATCGTGACGATGATGCGCAGCGGCGAAATCCCCGAGCGCGTCACGCACAACGACACGAAAATCAACAACGTCATGCTCGCGCCGGACGGCACGAGCGTCGTCATCGACCTCGACACGACAATGCCCGGCTCGGCGCTCTACGACTTCGGCGACATGGTGCGCACGTCGTCCGCCGCAGCCGCCGAAGACGAGAAAGACCTTTCAAAGGTCTATTCCAAGAAAGAGTACTTCGAAGCCCTCGTCAAGGGCTATCTCGCAGGCGCGAAGTTCCTGACCGAGGCGGAAAAGGCCAACCTCGCGTTCGCGGGGCGGCTCATCACGCTGACGATCGGCATCCGCTTCCTCACCGACTATCTCGCGGGCGACACCTATTTCCGCACGGCCTACGCCGACCACAACCTCGTGCGGTGTCGGACGCAGTTCAAGATGGTCGAATCGATGGAAGCGCAGGCGGACGAGTACGAAGCCATCGTCCGCCGATACGCGAAGTAACCGCGTGCCTTACCGTTCCCGGTCTGGCGGACGCTTTTGGCCGAAGTCGGGCTGGCGACGGCCTTGATAGCCCATGTGGCCCTGCCGCTTGCGGTTGTTGCGGTTCCGGTTCGCGGGATGCACCCACGGCGCCTGCGGCAGTCCTTCGTTCTGATGGCCTGTCTTCCGATCGGCGACCTCCGAATGATAGGGATGGTCGCGATCGACGGGAATCGTCTTCTTGATCAGACGCTCGACGGCCTTGAGCTGCCCACGCTCCTCAACCGTCACGAACGAGATCGCCGCGCCGGACTCGCCCGCGCGCGCCGTGCGGCCGATGCGGTGGACGTAGCTCTCCGTCTCAAGCGGCAATTCCATGTTGACGACGCACGCGACGTCGGGCACGTCGATGCCGCGGCTCGCGATGTCCGTCGCGACGAGGACGCGCACCTGCCCCTTGCGGAAGCCGTCCAGCGCGCGCGTGCGCTGATTCTGCGTCTTGTCGGAGTGAATCGCCGCGCAGGGAATCTCCGCGCGCAGGAGCTTCTTGACGACGCGGTCGGCCCCGTGGCGCATTTTCGTGAAGACGATGACCTTCGCCCACTCCGGATGCGTCTGCAAGAGATGGATGAGCAGAGAATCCTTGTTCGACTTCTCGACGAACATCACCTTCTGGTTGATCTTCTCGACGGTCGGCGTCTCGGGCGAAATCTCGACCTTCACCGGATCCGTCACGAGTTCGCCCGCGAGCTTCGCGATCGCCGGCGACATCGTCGCGGAGAAGAAAAGCGACTCGCGCGCCTTCGGAAGCTTTGAGATGATGCGCTTGATGTCGGGGAGGAATCCCATGTCGAGCATGCGGTCGGCCTCGTCAAGGACGAAGCACTCCACCTGGTCGAGGTAGAGGATGCCCTGCGTCATGAGGTCGATGAGCCGTCCGGGGCAGGCAATCACGACCTCCGCGCCCTTCTTGACGTCCTTGACCTGGCCGAACTGCGAAACGCCGCCGAAAACGCAGGCGAACGGGAGGTTCGCGTGCTTGGCATACTTCCGCACGTTCTCCGCCGTCTGCGCGGCAAGTTCGCGCGTCGGCGAGAGGACGAGGGCGCGCGGATGGCCGATGTGACGCGGACGGCGCACCTTGACGAGGCGGTTCAGGATCGGCAGCATGAACGCCGCCGTCTTCCCCGTGCCCGTCTGCGCGATGCCGATCAGGTCGCGCCCGTCCAGCAGATGCGGAATCGCCTGCTCCTGAATCGGCGTCGGCTTCGCGTAGCCCGCCTCCGAAATCGCCTGCTGCAGCTTCTGGTCAAGCCGCCCGAAAACCGTTCCCTCGAACATCGCCAACCCCTTTCCGTCCTTGGACGAGCCCCGCGTTTACTTCACGCGCCCCGTGTAGGCGTTCACGCCCGAATTGTCAATCACGTACCGGAAGAACTTCTTCGCGGCCTCCTCGCGCGCGCCGTCCCACGGACGCGGCCCGCCTTCCAGCTGCACGACCCAGAGCTTCAGTTCCTTGCGATGCCAGTTAACCATGCAGTGCGTGCCCCACGCGCCGCCATGTCCGAACCAGCTCTCGTCCGTGTCCTTTCCGCGCGCAGGCGCCCACAGTCCGAGCGAGTAGTCGCCAAGGCCCTCCGGGCGCGTCGAGACCGCGAGAATCGACTTGACCGTCTCTTCCTTGAGAATCCGCACGCCGTTGTCGCCGACGCCAAGGTTCATGAGCATCTTGTAGAACTTGAGCTGGTCGTTCGCCGTGACCCACAGCCCCGCGCCCGCCGAAGCGAAGATGCGCCCACGGTCGTTGTAGGGTCGCTGCTGCATCGCATGCTCGTGGAGAAGCTTCGCCGGCTTGCCCTTCTGGCAGGTGTAGCTCTCGACGAGGTGCGCAAGCTGCTCGTCCGTCGGCCAGAACGTCGAGTCCTTCATGCCGAGCGGTTCGAGAACCGTCTGCCGCAAGTAGTCCTCCCAGTGCATGCCCGTCACGATCTCGACGACCGCCGCGCCGATGTCGATGCCCGTGTTCGAATACTGCGACTTCGTGCCCGGCTCGAAGAGAAGCGGCGAGGCCGCCGCAATCGCCGCCGTCTGGCGGAGCGGCGCGCCGCCCGACCAGCCGCCACCCCGGATGCTGCCCTGCTTCGCGCAGATCTCGAACGGGAAGCCTCCCGTGTGGTTGAGGCACATGCGCACCGTGAGGACATTCTTCGCCTTCACGAGCGTCTTCACGCCATTCGACTCGCCGGCAGCAATCCACAGCGTCTTGAACTCAGGCAGGTACTTCGAGACGGGATCGTCGAGCAAGAGCTTCCCTTCCTCGACAAGCTTCGCGATCGTCACGCCGCAGAAGCCCTTCGTCTGCGAGCACTGCATGTAGACGTCGTCGAGCGTGATCTTGCGCTTCGCCGCGACGTCCGCATAGCCAATCGCACACGTCTCTTGAACCCCGTCCTTGTAGAAGACGTTGATTGCGCCCGGCAACTCGCCGGAGTTCACGTAGGGCTGAAGTGCCTCGCGCGCGAATGTCGTGCCCGAATCCTTCGGGCAATCTGCCGCACAGAGACCAGCCAGCGTCGCCGCCAGCAGGGAGAGAATGAGCGTTTTCTTCATGATGATTCGATTTCCTTTCCGTGACACCTGTCGTGTCGTCGTATTATAGCAAAAACGAGGGGCTTCCGTGAACGCCCAGGAATGTTAGGAAAGGCATACGCAAATGGTAATCGTTGTTTTTCTTGCCAGCGTCCTTTAGCCGCCGCGTGATTTCGCGGAGCGTGAGGTCGTAGTCCGCACGAAGCCG
>CAYQUI010000027.1:0-21648 GCA_964420685.1 uncultured Lentisphaeraceae bacterium
ACAGGAGCGGATTGCCGGGGCGCACGCCGAAGAGCGACGGCCCGTTGATGCGCGGGGCTTTCGCGACGGGCGGCGTGAGGATGCCCAGCTGACGCGACAGCGTGGCGATGTCGCATGGCCGCGTGCCGGGCTTCATCTCAAGCCGCGCATCCGCCCAAATCGAGAAGCCGCTGTATGTCGATTCGATGCCATGGGCTTCAAGCTTGATCCACCGCGCACCGGAAAGATCGACCTTGATCTTGTGCGGCCCGGAATTCTTGTCCAGCACGGGCGTCTCGAACGCCAGTTCCTTCTCGCGGTAGACGCGGAATGTGAGTTTCGAGACATTCGGGCCACCCAGCTGCCCGACCGTCGATTCAAACGAAAGCGCGTTGCCGTTCACGGCCAGGTAGAGCGCGGACGGCGCGCAGACACCGACACCGCGGCTGAACGACCCCTTCAGCATCACGTCCTGTCCCACCCGACACACCCAGTTGGAGCCGCGCCCGCTGCTCATGCGTGCACGCACGTCCGGCTCGTCAAGCCACACCGTGTCAGCCCGAAGCCCGCAAACGGCCGCGAAGGCAATGACCGCAAACGGCAAAGCAAATGATCTGCACCCCATCTCCGATTCCTCCTGTTTTTTTGTTTTTTCTTTTTTGTTCTTTTTTCTAGCGACTTTTAACAATCGACAATTATATGTTTTTTTTTTCTTTGTCAATGGACAATCTTGCGGTGGCCGCTTTGAGGCGACGAACCAAAACGAACCGCCTGGCAGTCACACGCAATCTGGCGCGTCAACTCATTCAGCGAGGCAAACGTGCGCTCCTCCCGAACGAAGCGAACGAACACGACGGTGAACGGCGCGGCGGGGACAAACGCGGCCTTGCAACCGGGGAAATGGATCTCCAGAACCGGCGTCGGCCAGCGTTGCGCGCCCAGCGTCGGCGCGACGCCACAGTTCGCCAGACCACGCACACCCGCAACCTCCACCTCGTAGACGCCTCGCCGCAAGGCGACCCTCCATTCCGGAAGCCGCACGTTGACGGTCGGAAAGCCCAACTGCGAGCCGAGACCCTTTCCACGCAACACCTCGCCCGTGACGCAAAACGGATGCCCCAGCATCGCATTCGCCGCCGCCACATCCCCCTCCGCCAGCGTCGCGCGAATGCGCGACGAGGAAATCGGCAAGCCGTTCCACCTCGCATACGGCACGACCGAAACGTCAAATCCCAACTCCCGCAGACGAACGGCATCGCCCGCGCCGCCCGCGCCAAACGTCCAGTTCGCCCCGCAGCGAATCTTCGGACGAGCCATCGTTCCCGCCGGCGTCAAATAGCGCGCGACAAAGTCTTCTGGCGAAAGCGCGGCCAGCTCAGGCGTAAAGTCGAGCGCCCTGACCTCCTGGACGCCACACGCGCGAATCGCCGCCAAGCGGTCGTCCAGCGACATGATCAGACGCGGTGCGCGCGCGGGCGCCAACACCGAGAGCGGATGGTTGCGGAACGTGAGCGCGCGATCGGCGCCCCGCAGAATTTCCTGATGCCCCAGATGGACGCCGTCGAAGAAACCTACAGCGAGGCTTGGGCCAGCGGTATCACGCACGACGCGAAGTCCTTCATCTCGGTTTCCAGAAGACGGTCAAACGGAATCGCGTCCTTCACGTCAAACGCGCCGACCCGCGTCCGCCGAAGGGCCGCCAGCGACGCACCGCAACCGACCGCATCGCCGAGGTCGCGAACGAGCACGCGCGGGATGACGCCCTTCGAGGCGCGCAACGCGAACGATCCGCTGTCCGCGACGTCGAAACGGTAGACATGCGCGAGAAACGGCGTGTGATCGCCCGTATCGGCAATCTCGTAGGCGGCCGTCCCCTCCTTCCGGATGGAGCAGAAGCGCGGCTCGACCTGAAAGACATCGCCGCGAAACACCGGAAGCGCGGCAGCCAGCTTCGCCGAGAGATTCGCCTCGTCCACGGGGGCTGTCCCCTCCGGCCGCCCATGGACGTCGCCCGTGTCGGTCTTCAGCCCAAAGCGCACCGTCCCTTCGTAGGCACGGTCGGCCCCCATCACGCGATCGACGAACTTGTTCGCGTCGCCGAGCAACAGGACGAAAAGCCCCGACGCCAGCGCGTCCAGCGAACCGCCATGCCCGACCTTGACGAGGCCAAACTTGCGCTTGACGACCTTGACGACCGTCGCAAACGCAATCCCGGCCGGCTTGTCCACAAGAAGGACGCCGTTCAGGTCTTCGAGCATCTTGAGCTGCGTGAGATTTGCCATTGACTCCCTTTTCCCTTTCCCCTTTTCGGGGTGCGCATTATAGCAAATCCCGCGACAGGCCGTTCAGCCCGGCAGACAGAGGCCGCCATCGACCATCAGCGTCGCGCCCGTGATGTAGCGTCCGGCATCCGACGCCAGAAGAAGCGCCGCGCCGGCCGCGTCCTCGGGCACGGCGTAGTCGTGCATCGGAATCGCGGCCGTCACCTTCGGCCCGTAGACGGGGTCGGCGAGACATTCGCGGTTCCGGTCGGTGTTGAAGACGCCCGGACAAAGGTTGTTGACGGTAATGCCCTCCGCCGCGACCTGACGCCCGATGCCCCGAACCAGATTCTCCTGCGCCGCCTTCGTCGCCGCGTAGACGCACATGTCCGGATGCGGACGCCGCTCGTTCACGGAGCCAACGACAATAAGCCGCCCCCACTTCTGCGCCTTCATCTTCGGATAACACCGCTGAAAGAGCCGAAGCGTGGCAAAGAAGTTGACCTGCATCTCCTTCTGCGCCTCGTCGAGCGGAAACGCCGTCCATGGGATCTTCGCCTGAACCGATGCGTTCGCGACCAGAATGTCCGGCAGCCGCCCCTCGGCTTCAAGGCGATCGAAGAATGCGTCAATCGCGACGGGATCGGCCAGGTCGCAGACCTTCGTGTTATGGCGAATCACCGCCGCGCCGTATTCCTCGAACGCATCGCCAATCGCCTTGCCAATGCCGCGCGTCGAACCCGTCACGAGCGCGGTTTTTCCGGTCAAGTCAAACTTCTCCTTCAACATGGCTGCCTCCTCTCCGTTTCGTTTTCCAATCCCCCGTGGGACAGATGACGCGAATTATACAGGATACACGGACGAAGAAAAAGCCCGATTTCGGCAAAACTATCTCATCGTTTCAGCAACCCGGTCGATGCGTCAAGCCGAACGGCCTTCCAGAACGCCTGTCCGTCGGCCACGAGTTCCTTCAGCGTCTCCTTGCGGGCAAGAATCTCGTCCACGCGCTCTTCGACCGTACCCGCCGTGACGAAGAGATGAACGAAGACCGTCTGCGTCTGTCCAAGGCGGTGCGCACGATCGGTCGCCTGGCTCTCGACCGCCGGATTCCACCAGCGGTCATAGTGGATGACGTGTGTCGCCTTCGTGAGGTTGAGCCCGAAGCCGCCCGCCTTGAGCGAGAGAATGAAGACGCCGGGGAGGCGCGAGGACTGGAAGCCTTGCACGAGCGTCGTGCGCTGTGCGGCGGAAAGGCCGCCGTGGAGAAACGGCACACGCCGCCCAAAACGTTTTGCGAGCGTCGCCTGCAACGTCTCGCCAATCTTCGTGTACTGCGTGAAGACGAGCGCCGACTCGCCGTTTTCGAGAATCTGCGCGACAAGATCCAGGAGGCGCAGGAGCTTGCCCGACTCCGCCGCGCCCTCGCCGTCGCAGATGAGCTTCAGGCGCGTCAGAAGCGCGAGGGCATCGCCCGGCGTGTGCGCACCCGACCGATAGTCCTCCAAGGCGTCCTCGTAGGCGCGCCGCTCGGACGGCAGGAGTTCGCAGTACTCGCGGATCTCGCGCTTCGGTCCAAGCTCGTCGGCGATGCCCGCGTCCGTCTTCAGACGGCGCAGGACAAACGGTTCGAGCGCATGCTTCAGCCGCTGGGCGGCGCGACCGTGTTCGTCGGCGGCGATGGGCTTCGCGAACCGGTCAGCGAAGGCCTTGCGCTCGCCGAGAAACCCCGGATTCAGGAACTCCTCCAGCGACCAGAGATCGGCGACGGAGTTCTCGATCGGCGTACCCGTGAGCGCCAGCCGCTTCGGCGGGGTCAAGGCCCGCACGGCGCGCGCGACCTGCGTGTCGGGATTCTTGATCGCCTGCGCCTCGTCGAGGACAAGACCCGACCAGGCGATTGACGCGAACGCCATCTGCTCGCGCACGAAGAGCGTGTAGCTCGTCAGGACGACGTCCGCCGCCAAGACGGCCCGCCGGAAGCCGCTCGCGACATGACGGCGATCGCCGTGATGGACATAGACATTCAGCCCTGGCGCGAACTGCGCGCACTCGTGCGCCCAGTTCGCGAGCAAGGTCAACGGCGCGAGAATCAGGACGGGCGCGGCGGCCGAGCCGGATGCGGCGGACACCTGACGAGACGAGAGAATCCAGGCAATGGTCTGAACCGTTTTCCCCAAGCCCATGTCATCCGCGAGAAGCGCGCCAAAGCCATGTTCCGTCATGAACCGAATCCACGCGACACCGTCGCGCTGATAACCACGAAGCGTCCCGGCAAAACCGGCTGGTACGACCGCGTTCGCCTCGCTTCGCGTCCGCCCCCGCGCGCGTTGCGCCCTGTTCCGCAACTTCTCCACGAGCCCCCGCACCCAGCCCTGTGCGGCGACCTCCTCCAGTTCCAGCTTGCCGACATGACCGAGGCCGAGCGCAAAGGCAACGGGATTCGCCTTTCGTCCGACACCACGTTCCAGCGCGCGCAACGCCTCTTTCAGGATGCTGCGGTCGACTTCGATCCAGCGGTTGCGGAAGAAGACAAGTGTCGACCCCTGATCCAGCAGAAAGCGAATCTCGTCCGCCGTGACGGGTTCGCCCGCGACGCGGACAACGAGACGGACGCGGGCGGCGGACGCGGCAGACGCCGTCTCGTCCGCGTCGATCTCGGCCGAGGCGACAATGGGCGCGGCAAGATCGACGCCCGCGACGCCGTACCCCGCGTTCCGCAGGTTGCGCGCGCCGCGACGCACGAAGTCCTCGGCCTCGGCGCGCGTCAGCTCGACGGAAAGGACGGGGCCTGTCCCCACGGCTAGGGGGTCTGTCCCCAGCCGCAGGCCACGCAAGGGGCCGAAGACATAGGCCGTCTGACCAAGGGCCTTCAGCCCCGCACGCCCACGCGGAACGGCGCAGGAAACGACAAACGTTCCGTCCGCCGAAGCGGTCAGTTCAAAGCGAATCGCCGCGCGCGCCGTCCGGTCTTCAGCGGCATTCCCGCTCCAGGACGCGAGTTCGGCGGCAAAGGCGGCGCATGCGGCGTCATCCCAGCGCACAAGGCCCGTGCGGCTCTTGAGGGCCATCATCCAGGCATCGTGCAGCGTCTCGTGCCGCTCCTCCTCCGCATCTTCGGAAAGGCGCGTCATCGCCGCCGCGCGCACGTATTCGTCAACCCAACCGTCCAGCCCCGGATCGTCCGAAAGGCCACGCCAGCGGGCGTACCAGCCGTCCTCCTCCTTCACGAGGCAGGGGTAGAAGTTCCCGTCCGCGACCAGCCGCGACGCCGCGCGCTGCTTGGGGCTGAGGCGGCTCACCCCCGGTATCCGTCGAGGACTGTCTGCTTCGGACGCTTCGACTGACGCGGGTAGTCGAGCGTGTAATGGAGACCGCGCGACTCGTGGCGCTTCTGCGCGGACTTCACGATCAGCTCCGCGCAGACCGCGAGATTCCGAAGCTCCAGCGTGTCGGGCGTGACCAGATAGCGGAAGTAGTAGTCGTGGATTTCACGGCGAAGCGTACGCAGACGATGCGCCGCGCGCGCAAGCCGCTTGTTCGTGCGGACAATGCCCACGTAGTCCCACATGAGACGGCGAATCTCGTCCCACATATGCGAAACGAGGACAGCCTCGTCCGGCGGCACGGCACTGCCGATCTTCCAGTCCGGAATGGCGGGACCCGCCTTGAACGTCTCCGGATGCGGCCCCAGACGGGCGGCGGTGAGACGCGCGCAGACAAGAGCCTCCATGAGCGAGTTGGACGCGAGTCGGTTCGCTCCGTGCAACCCCGTGCACGCGCACTCGCCGACGGCGGAGAGTCCGCGAATCGACGTACGCCCGTCCGTCGTCGCCCGAATGCCGCCGCACGTGTAGTGCGCGGCCGGAACGACGGGGATGAGGTCTTTCGCCATGTCAATGCCGAAGGAGAGGCACTTCGCGTAGATGTTCGGGAAACGCGCCTTCAAATAGGCCTCGCCCTTCTTGCGAATGTCGAGGAACATGCAGTCGTCGCCCGTGCGCTTCATCTCGGAGTCGATCGAGCGCGCGACGATGTCGCGCGGCGCGAGCGACCCGCGCGGGTCGTACTTGTGCATGAACGACTTGCCGTGCTTGTTGACGAGGACGGCTCCTTCGCCGCGCACGGCCTCGGAGATGAGGAAACGCTTCGCCTGCGGATGATAGAGGCACGTCGGATGGAACTGGATGAACTCCATGTTCTCGATCTTCGCGCCCGCGCGCCAGGCGAGCGCGATGCCGTCGCCCGTCGCCGTGTCGGGATTGCACGTGTAGAGATAGACCTTGCCGCAGCCGCCCGTCGCAAGAATCGTGTTCGGCGCGCGAATCGCGGAGATCTCGCCCGTCGACTTGTCCAGGACATACGCGCCGACACACCGCTTCTCGCCCTTGAGGCCGATTCGGCTCGACAGGATGAGGTCGATCACAATCGTCTGCTCGCGCACCTCAATCGCCTTCTCGCGCTTCACGCGGCGGATCATCGCCGCCTCGCACTTCTCGCCCGTGATGTCGCCGGCGTGGAAAATGCGGCGCGCGCTGTGTCCGCCCTCGCGCGTCAGATCCCACGAGCCATCGTCCTTCTTCGCGAACTTGACGCCACAGTCGATGAGATCCTGAATGCCGGCGGGCGCGTTCTCGCAGATCTCGTGGACGACCTCGCGGTCACCGAGCCACGCGCCGGCAATCAGCGTATCGCGCGCATGCTTGTCGAAGGAGTCCGCCGGATCCGCCACGCTGCAGATGCCGCCCTGCGCAAAGTTCGAGTTGCAGTCCTGAAGCCGCGCCTTCGTCACGACGGCGACCTTGCCGTAGGCCGCGAGATGGAGCGCGCTCATCAGGCCCGCCATGCCCGAGCCGACGACGAGGTAGTCACAGTCGACGATCTTCATTTCAGACTCCCGTTTTCCGTCAAACGCCCGTCGAGCCGAACCCGCCCGCGCCGCGATCCGTCTCGTCAAGAATTTCCGACTCGACGACCTGCGGCTGCGTGACGGGCGCGATGACGAGCTGCGCAATCCGCTCGCCCTTCTTTACGGCAAACGCCGCCCCGCCGAAGTTCGCGAGTATGACGCCGATTTCGCCACGATAGCCCGAATCAATCGTGCCAGGCGCGTTCAGCACCGTCACGCCGTGCTTCAGCGCAAGACCCGAACGCGGACGAACCTGCGCCTCGTAGCCAGGCGGCAGGAGCGCGACCAGTCCCGTCGGCACAAGCGCACGGCCGCCGCACGGAATCTCAAGATCCGCGACGCTCCGCAAATCCATCCCCGCGTCGCTCGGATGAGCATACGCGGGGAGGACGGCATCAGGATGGACACGCTTGAACGCGAGCGTCATTCTTCCTCTTCCGGATTGATGACCGAGGAGATTTCGCCAGGCACAAAACCCAGGCGCTCCAGATTCCACGTGCGCCAGCTTTCGGGAATCTGCCGCAGCTGAAGCGAGGCGAGATCGTCGCGGATCTGCGCGCGCAGCACCGTCGCCTTCGCGGCATCGCCCGGCACACGGTCTTCGCAGACGACGAGAAGCGCATGGCCCGGCGACGTGAGCGTGAAATCGGAAACCTCGCCCTTCTTCAGCTTCATCGCCGCACGGGCGACCGCCATCGCATTCGCAATGCCGTTGTCCGCACCCTGACGAAGGTCGGAAACCGTGAACGTGAGGTTCGTCGAGACGCCCTTGACGGCCGCAACCGCCTTCGCGCCCTTCTTCGCGACGGCCTCGACCTGCGCCTTGAAGGCATCCGCCTTCGCGTCGCGGAGGACGCGCGGACGAATCGCGTCCTTCGCCTCGTCAAACGTCGGCACGTGCTTCGGACTCGTCTCGGCCTTCTCGACAAGCCAGACCGCGCGGTCAGAGCTCACGACCGCATAGCGCAGGTCGTCCGTGTTCGGATCCAGCTCCGCCACGGCTTCGGTGAAGTTCTTCGCGCCCGGGCAAACCTGGTACATGCGCGTCATGAACCCTTCCTGATAGCCGCCGTCCATCGCGAACCAGTCGCTCGTCTGGACTTTAAGCCCCTCTTCCTTCGCGATCTCGTCCAGCCGCGACGCGCCCTTCTTCGCCGCCTTCTGGGCGTAGGCGCGGAAGTTGAGGTTCGTCTCCAGGCACTGCACGGCGGCGATCTCGCGAAGCTCCTTCTCGATTCCCGCCTTCACGTCCTCGAACTTCTTCACGGTCTCGACGCCGTTCGTGTCCGTCGACGTGTACCTGTCGATCGTGACGTCATAGCGATCGCGCATCTCATCCTCCGTGACGACCATGCGCGCGAGCAGCTCCTTCTTCGTCGCGTCAAACTTCACGAAACGGATCTTCGTGCGTTCGGGAAGCTCCAGGCTCTTGCTGTTCTTCTCGTACCAGGCCTTCAGAGCCTTCTCGTCGACCTTGACGGCCTCGGCGTCCTTCGGCGACTGGCTGAAGGTGGCGACCTTGACGGTAAACGTGTCCGTCATGTCCGCAACCGTCTGGTCAACTTCCATCGGCGAGGCCCACGCCGCCGAACCGAGGACGGCCTGCCCCAGGCGCATCAGGGTGACGCGACGCTTCAGGAACGCCTCGAACCGCTCCGGCGAGAGGCCATTGTCGCGAAGCGCGCGCTGGTAGAGCGAAAAGCTGAAGCCCCCGTTCTGCTGGAAGGACGGATCGCGGCGGATGATCGCCTGAACTTCGGCATCCGTCGCCACGACGCCCGCCTTTTCCGCGACGAGGAGCGCCGCGTAGTTCTCCCACGCCTGGCGGTTCGCGTCGCCCGCCTTGATCTGCGTGTCCCGCCCTCGGCCAAAGCCGCGCACCTCCTCGGCCAATGCCGAAAAGAGCTTGGCGTCGACCGCCTTGCCCGCGAGCGTGCCCGCGTCGCCCGACGTCTCGGCGCGCGACTCGCTCCCCAAGTCGGCAATCAGGAAGTCAAAGGCGAAAAAAGCGGAAATCGCAATGGCGAAAACGCCCCAAAGCCAGCGGTTGCGGATCAGTTTGTTGAATTTTTGAATGACCATTTCGCGTTGCTCGATTCTACGAATGCTCGACTGCTCGATTTGTTCGGTTTTGTTGTATGTTGACTGTTCGTGTGCTTCAAAAGGGAATGCCTCACTCGTCGTCCGACGACTCTTCGGCAGTATCCGTGGACGAAGCGTCCTCTTCCTCCGCGACGGCTTCCTCCGTCGTCTCCGACGCCTCGGCGGCCTTCTTGGCAAGCGCGTCGGCCTCGCTCTCCGTCTTCGCGACAAGCACGCCGGAGTTGACTTCCGCCCGGCCTTCGCAGAAGCTCACGCCTGGGCCCATCGGGTTGCCGGCCGCGTCAAAGGCCATGACAAACACGCTCATCCGCTCACCGACCGACGGAACGGCCCGGTGAATGGTGACCTTCATCTTCGGCGAAAGCTTGACCTCTGCCTTGTCGGAGACGGCCTTCCGTTCCGTCTCGCCTTCCGCCGAGACCTGCGAGACGAGACGAACGCCCTGATCAAGGCGGACGAGATAGTCGCCGCTCGTGTTCTCAAGAACCGTCACGAGGCGGTCATGCTCGCTCGTGAGGACGACCTCGTTCGCCGCCCGCATCTGCGGAATCTCGACGTGCTGCCCCGAAAGGGCCAGCGAACCCGTCACGCAGCGAACGACCGTGCGCGTGCCGTACGCCGTCGCCTCACGGACATAGCGGGATTCGCCCGCCAGATTCCGGACGACGAAGTCGGGAGCCGAGACGACGAACGCCCCCTCCGGCATGTTGTCCGCCAGATTCAACGTCAGTTCGCCCGTTCCGAGGACAACCGTGCGCGACTTGACGTCCAGCGCCTGGGCCAGCGTCCCGAACGACGCCTCGCCCGAGAGCGCGGCAAACGAATTCGCCCCGAACGAGACGGTCAGCTTGCCCGCGCCCTGCGTACGGAACGCCGTGCCCAGCGGATAGAACTTGCCTTCCTCGACCGGCGTCCACGCGCCGCCGGGAACCTGGACTTCCGCCGTGCCCTCGCACGAGCGGCAGAACGGCAACGTCGTGAAGGAACTCCGCGCGGCGGCCTTCGTGGCCGGCGCGGTCTCCGGGACGGCCGCGTCGCCCTCCTGCGCAACGGCGACGGACGCGCCCAGCGCAAGGGCCGAAACGACTGCAAACTTCGCGTATGTCATGGCATCCCCTCCTTCCGATTCACCCTTCGACGAGGTGCGCGCCGTCTGACGGCGGGATCAGCGAACAGGTCGGCTCGTCGCCGAACTTGGCCTTGTACTCGCGCGTGATCGCCGCCGCAATGCGGTCGGCCGCCGCCGGATCGACCAGAAGGCAGCAGCTGCCGCCGAACCCGCCGCCGGAGAGGCGCGCGCCGTAGACCTCGGGAATCGCCTTCGCCGCGTCCACGATCACGTCCAGCTCCTCGCAGGAGTTCTCGAACCAGTTGCGGCTCGACTCGTGCGAATCGTACATGAGCGCGCCGAAGCCCTGAAGGTCGCCTTTCTCCAGCAACGCCGCGCCCTGGAGGACGCGCTCGTCTTCGCCAATCGGATGGATCGCGCGCTTCGCCGTCGTCTCGGAGAGACCGCTGCGGTAGAGAACCCACTCGGCCGCCGTGACGTCGCGCAGATGCGTGACAGAGCCCTTCTTGAGGACGCCCGCGAAGTACTTTGCCGCGTCTTCGCACGCCTGACGGCGCGAGGCATAGGCCCCGTCCACCAGCGCGTGCTTCGCGTTCGACTTCACCATCATGAACGCGACGCCGTCGCCGAGGGGAACCGTCTCGAAGGTGTTCGTGCGGAAATCGCTCTTGACGAGCGCGCCCGCCTTTCCGTACATCGAGGACGCCTGATCCAGAAGCCCGCACGGGCAGCCCGCGAACGTATGCTCGGCCTTCTGGCCGATCTTCGCGAGCATCGTCCGATCCTGCGAGAGGCCATAGAGCTTCTGGAGCGCCAGCGCCGTCGCCATCTCAAGCGCGGCGGACGAGGACAGCCCCGCGCCGAGCGGAATGTTGCCGAGGAACATCGCCTTCCAGCCGTGTCCCGCCGTCGCCGTCTTGTCGTCGAAAAGCCAGTTGAACGTGCCCGTCACGTAGTTCTGCCACGTCATCTCCCGCGCGGGCTTCACGTCGCGGATGGAGAAGTTCACCGTCTCCATCAGGTCGCCCGCCGTCAGCGAGCAGGTCTCGTCGTCCGTCGCGCACGCGGCGAAGAACGTGCCCTTGTCGATCGCCGCCGAAAAGACGTAGCCTTCGTTGTAGTCGGTGTGGTTGCCGAGAACCTCGATCCGGCCCGGCGCATAGGCGACGACCTCCGGCTTCTTGCCGTAGAGCTTCTCGAACTTCGCGACGAGCTCGTCGTAGACTTCCTGGTTCAGCATGGTGAAAGTTCCTCTCTCGTTAAAAGTTGACGTCGTTCAGGCGGCTCACTCCGCCCGCGCCTTCGGCTTCGACAGGAAGTTGGCGTACACGAACACGTAGGCGAAGAGCGCGATCGTGAACCAGTAGCTGTTGAGGTAGCCGACCTTGCCCGCGAGCATGCCCTGGAGCGGCAGGCAGACGCCACCGACGACGCAGGCCATGAAGATGCCCGAGCCCATCGGGACGTACTTGCCGAGGCCTTCGGCCGCGAGGTTGAAGAGGCCGCCCCACATGACCGACGTCGCGAGGCCGCAGACGAACAGGAGGCACATCGACAGCGGAAGCGTCTTGCCGAAGACCGTCACGAGCTGGACGGGGAGGAACATCATCGCGAGCAACGTGACGATGCCGAGGAGCGAGAGGAACGTGATCATCGCGCGCGAGCTCACCTTGCCGCCGATCATGCCGCCGAAGATGCGGCCGATCATCATCGCGAACCAGTAGGCGGCGACGACGCTGCCCGCAACGACCGGGCCGACGCCCTCCATCTCGCTCATGTAGAGGTTCGCCATGTTCGGGATGCCGGACTCGATCGTGATGTAGAAGAAGATCGCGAGCGCGCCGAGCGTGAAGTGGCGGAACTTGAGCGTCGCGACGATGTCCTTGACGACGTTCGTCTTGCCCGAAAGGCGATCGGCCTTCTCCTCCGCCGTCTCCATGTGCGGCTCAGGGATCTTCGAGAGCGAGACGATCACGAACGCGGCCGCGAAGAGGGCCATCGCGATGAGCATCGCCGGGGCGACCTTGGCGACCGTCGCCTCCTCCATCGAGGTGCCGATCAGCATGCCAAGGATCATCGGCGCGAGCGTCGCGCCGACGGAGTTGAGCGAACAGCCCATCTGGACGAGCTGGTTGCCCTTGTTGCCGCCGCCGCCGAGCGTGTTGAGGAGCGGATTGACGACGAGGTTCAGCAGGCACATCGAGAAGCCCGCGACGAATGCGCCGGCGATGTACACGTAGAACGGGTTCGCCGAAGCCGGCACATAGCCCGAAAGGAGCTGGATCCCGAGGCCCGCGAAGCCCACGGCCGCCGCGAGAAGCGCCGTGAACTTGTAGCCCCGGCGCTTGAGGATCAACCCGCCCGGAATCCCCATGAAGAGATAGGCGAAGAAGTTCGCGGCACTGCCGAGCTGCGACGCCGTCGCCGAGGCGTTGAACTGGTTCTTGGCGACGACCGCCATCGAGCCCGCGAAGTTCGTGACGAACGCGATCATGAAGAAGAGCGCGAACATCGTGACGATGGCGGCAACGTTCCCGCCCTGCTGTTCCTGTTTTTCCATAAGACTCCTTCTAGTGTTTATGACGCGAAATTATACCGAAAACGGGTCGCCCCGTCAATCAGCCACGCCCTCCCGTCGCAAAGGCATAGGCGTTCTGGAACATGCGCATCCACGGCCCGTTCGCCTTGAAGACGCCCGGGTTGTAGCTGAGCTGGCAGGCGCGGAAGCCGCGCTCCGGATGCGGCATGAGGATCGTCGCGCGCCCGTCCGCCGTCGTGAACGCCGTCTGGCCGCCAAGCGAGCCGTTCGGGTTGTACGGATAGCGCGTCGTCGCGTACCCGTAGTTGTCCACGTAGTGCGCGGCGCAGATCGACGGCGCGAAGCCGTCCGTCCAGACGCGGCCTTCGCCGTGCGCGACGGCGATCGGCAGACGCGAACCCGCCATGCCCCGGAAGAAGATCGACGGAGACTCCTCGATCTCGACCGTCGCGTAGCGCGCCTCGAACTGCTCGGAGATGTTCTTCACGAACTTCGGCCACTTCTCCGCGCCCGGAATGATGTCCTTGAGCTGCGAGAGCATCTGGCAACCGTTGCAGACGCCGAGCGAGAACGTGTCCGGCCGATGGAAGAACGTCCGGAACATCTCGCGCAGACGGTCGTTGTAGAGGATGGAGCGCGCCCAGCCCGAGCCCGCGCCGAGGACGTCGCCGTAGCTGAAGCCGCCGCAGGCGACAAGGCCCTTGAAGTCCTTGAGGTCGACGCGCCCCGCGATGAGGTCGGACATGTGGACGTCCTGGCAGTCGAACCCGGCGAGCGCGAACGCCGCCGCCATCTCGATGTGGCCGTTGACGCCCTGCTCGCGCAAGACCGCGAGGCGCGGCCGCGTGGCGGACGCCGCCGGAGCGGCGACCGCCGCCTCCGGATCAAACGTCAGCTTGAAGGTCAGGCCCGGATTGAGGTCGTCGAGCGCGTTGTCGTACTCCTCGCGCGCCGTCACGGGATTGTCGCGCAGGGCCTGCATGCGGTAGGTCGTCTCCGACCAGGCGCGGCGCAGGTACGTGAGGTCGGTCTTGAGCACCTGCCGCGCGCCGACGAAGATCTCGAACGTGCGGCTCGTCGCGAGCGCCGCGCCGATCGCCTCGGCGGGAACGCGCGCCGCCGCGAAGACCGCGAGCACCTTCTTGAGGTAGCTCTCGCGCACCTGGAGGACGGCGCCCGGCTGCTCGTTGAAGAGCTGTTCGAGGGCATCGCCGTCCGGCAGCTTCGCGACGAGGCCGCGCCCGCCCGTGATCGCCATCTCCGCGAGCGTGACGGCAAGGCCGCCGTCCGAACGGTCGTGGTAGGCGAGCGCGAGCTTGTCGCGGACGATCTTCTGCATCGCGTCGAAGAAGCGACGGAGCAGCCCCGCGTCCACGTCCGCGTGCGTGTCGCCGAGCTGGCCGTAGACCTGCGCAAGCGCGGTCGCGCCGAGCGGCGTCTCGCCCTTCGCCCCCAGGTTCACGTAGACGAGCACGGAGCCTTCGCCGCGCGGATCGGCCTTGAGGTCGGGCGTGAGCGTGAGGCGCACGTCCTTCACCGGCGCAAACGACGAGACGACGAGCGAAAGCGGCGCGACCTGCTTCTTCTCCTCGCCCTTCCGATCCTGCCAGACCGTGTGCATCGAGCAGCTGTCCTTGCCGACGGGGATGGAGACGCCGAGCTTCGGGCAGAAGCGGAGACCGACCTCCTGCACGGTGTCGTAGAGAATCGCGTCCTCGCCCGGATCGCCGCACGGGGCCATCCAGTTCGCCGAGAGGCGGATCTGCGTGATGTCGCCGACGTCCGCCGCCGCGAGGTTCGTGATCGCCTCGGCGACCGCGAGCCGGCCCGACGCGGGACCGTCCAGAAGCGCGACCGGCGTGCGCTCGCCCGTGGCCATCGCCTGGCCGTTGAACGTCGTGTAGCCCATCGTCGTCACGGCGCAGTCCGCCGCCGGCAGCTGGAACTTGCCGACCATCTGGTCGCGCGCGACGCGGCCCGTGACCGTGCGGTCGGTGATCGTGACGAGAAACGTCTTGTCCGCCACGGCCGGCAGGTGCAGGACGCGCGTCAGCGCGTCGAGCGGCTTGACGCCCTCGAAGGTCGTCGGCACGTGCGCCTTCTTCGTGCGCGTCACCTTGCGCACCATGCGCGGCGGCTTGCCGAGGAGAACCTTGATGTCCATGTCGATCGGGTCGTCGCCGAAGTGCGCGTCGTGAAGGACGAGCTGGCCGTCGCCCGTCGCGACGCCGATGAACGCCACGGGGCAGCGCTCGCGCGCACACAGCTCCTCGAAGAAGCCCTTCGCCTCCGGCCGAAGCGCGAGGACGTAGCGCTCCTGCGCCTCGCAGCACCAGATCTCCATCGGGTTCATCGACGGCTCTTCGTTGTGGACTTCGCGCAGCTCGAACTTGCCGCCCGTCGCCTCGACGAGCTCGGGGCAGCCGTTGGAGAGGCCGCCCGCGCCGATGTCGTGAACGGAAAGGATCGGATTCGCCTTGCCGAGGAAACTGCACGCGTCGATGACGCCCTGGCAGCGGCGCTGCATCTCGGCGTTGCCGCGCTGGACGGAGTTGAAGTCGAGCGCCTCGGAGTTCGTGCCCGTCATCATCGAGGACGCCGCGCCGCCGCCGAGGCCAATGCGCATCGCCGGACCGCCGATCTGGACGATCAGCGCGCCGACCGTGACGTCCTTCTTCTCGACCTGGCTGCGGCGGATGACGCCCATGCCGCCGGCGAGCATGATCGGCTTGTGGTAGCCGCGAAGTTCGCCCGCGACCTCGCCCTCGTAGGTGCGGAAGAAGCCGCAGAGCTGCGGACGGCCGAACTCGTTGCCGAACGCCGCGCCGCCGATCGGGCCTTCCGTCATGATCTGAAGCGGCGTCGCCAGGCGCGTCGGGAAGTCCGCGTACACGCGCTCCCACGGCTGGGGGAAGCCCGGAATGCGCAGGTTCGAGACCATGAAGCCGCAGATGCCCGCGACCGTCCGCGAACCCGTGCCCGTCGCCGCCTCGTCGCGAATCTCGCCGCCGACGCCCGTCGCCGCGCCCGGATAGGGCGAGATCGCCGTCGGGTGATTGTGCGTCTCGACCTTCATGAGCTGGTCGAGCTGGTCCTTCTTGAAGGCGTAGGCCTTCGTCGCGGGGTCGATCGCGAAAACGTCCGTCTTGAAGCCCGCGACGACGGCCGAATTGTCCTTGTAGGCCGAAAGCGTGTCCTGCGGACGCTTCTTGTGCGTGTTCTTGATCATCTCGAAGAGGCTCTTCGCCTGCTTCTTGCCGTCGATCACGAACTCGGCGCCGAAGATCTTGTGACGGCAGTGCTCGGAGTTGACCTGGCCGAACATGACGAGCTCGGTGTCCGTCGGGTTGCGCTTCGCCTTCTTGAAGCTCGCCGCGAGATACTTCATCTCCGGCTCGGAGATGGCCAGGCCAATCTCCTCGTTCGCCTCGCGAATCGCCGCCACGCCGCGCTTCAGGACGTCATACGTGCGCCCCGGCTTCGGCTCGGCGACGTCAAAGAGGTCGGAAAGATCGTCGTAGACGCCCTCGGTCATCTTGTCGTAGAGCGCGGCGAGGGCCGCCGGCGGCAACGTCACGGCGCCCGGCCGCCCCTCCCCGTCCGGCGCGCCCGACGCCCTGCGCGACGCAGAGAGGCCGGCCTCGCTGACGAAGAAGCGGATGCCGCGCTCGACGCGCCGAATCGACTTCAGCCCGCAGTTGCGGAAGATGTCCGTCGCCTTCGAACTCCACGGCGAGATCGTGCCCTTGCGCGGCGTCACGTAGAAATCGGCGCCGTCACAGCAGCCCTCGGCGTTCAGAAGCTCCGCCGCGCGGGCGAGTTCCTGCGAATCAACCGGCGCGTCCACGAGTTCAAGGGCATAGACCCACTTCGCGTCAATCGCGAGCGGGCCCAGCGTCGAGTCGGCCTTCGCGAGCGCGGCCTTCAGCGCATCGAGGCGGAACGGTGAATAGGCGTCGGAACCGAGCAGCAGAACCATGTTTTCCTCCTTAGTAAAATGAGGTGGATATTATACCATATCAGGAACGAGGCCTTGCAACGGGGCCGGACGACGGCCGGGGTGGCGAAAGAGCCCTCCGTGCCCGTTGCGGCAAACGCCTAGCGGAAGCCGAGGAGCTTGTGGAGCTGGACGGACAGAGACCAGCCGTCCAGGCGCGACAGGACGGCCTTCGCCGTGGCGAAGTCAATCGAACCGTTCCGCTCGCAGGGCGAGATGTAGTAGTCCGTCGCGACGAGGCGCCCGCGCATCTCCTGCGCGAAGCGAATGACGGACTCCTCGTCCGAAGAGGCGACGATCCGCACCTCGTCGCAACGGCGAAGCCCCGTCGCCGCTCGATAGCGCGCGGCCTCCTCCGCCTTCGGCGAACAGGCGACGTAGTCCACGTCGTCCAGCCACGCGGGCGCGAGCAGGCCGTTCGTCTCGACGCCGACCCAGAAGCCCGCGCCCTTCAGCGCCGCGACGAGTTCGGGCATCCCCGCCTGGATCGTCGGCTCACCCCCCGTCAGGATCACGCTCGTCGGCCGGTGCGCGCGCACCTCGGCGAGCAGCGCGTCCAGCGTCAGCGCGAACCGCCGCGTCGTGTCCGTGTCGCACCAGGGACAGGCGAGGTTGCAGCCCGCAAAGCGGACGAACGTGCAGGGCCGCCCCATGTTCCGTCCCTCCCCCTGGAGCGACGAAAAGACCTCAACGAGACTGTACATCCTTCCCCCGGAAGACAAGCGCGTAGAGTCCGACGACCGCAAAGCAGATCGCCGGAACGACGAAGCTCGCGCGCAGCGACGTCGCGCAGAGCTTGAGGTTGGTGTCCCAGTCCGTCGCGAAGCCCGGCACGAGCGCGCACCAGACGGAGCCTGGGTTGCCGATGACGTCCGCCATCCACGGCGTAATGATCGCGCCGCCCAGAATCGCCATGATGAGTCCGGACGCGCCGAGCTTCAGGGCCTTCGGATCCAGCCCGCCGAGCGCCATGCCGTAGATCGTCGGGAACATGAGCGACATGAAGCCGCTCATCGCGACCAGGCAGAGGACGTTCGCCGAGAACGGCAATCCGCCGACCGAGAAGAGGACGCGCGTCGGCAGATACATGACGCCGAGGCAGCAGAGAATCGCCCCCGCCGCGAAGACGGCCATCATCTTCGCCGGCTCGACATACTTCATGGCAAACGTCGCAATCCAGCGGCAGACGATGAAGAGCGTGATGGCGATCGTGTAGTAGGTCGCGCCGTCCGCCGGCGTGACGCCCAGCTCCTTCTGGCAGTAGACGTTGAGCCACGTCCACGCGGCGATCTGCACGCCCACGTAGAAGAACTGCGCGACGACGCCAAAGCCGTAGCGCGGCGTCCGCAGGAGCGTCCCCAGCATCGCCCGATAGTCGCGCTGGAGGACGACGTAGGCGAGCGGGCCAAGACAGCCCAGCAGCACCCAGACGATCTTGTTCATCTCCGGGAACAGGAAGTAGAGCGCGGTGATCGGCGAAAAGGTGAAGAGCGTCGCGACGCCCACACGCCTCAGGGCCGCCCCACGGCCCGTGCCCGCCGCGCCGCCGCCGTCGTCCTTCGCGAAGAGGAAGAAGAGCCAGATGAGCGCGGCAATCGCGCAGAGGCCGACGTAGGGCGCACAGACCCAGAAGAGCTCGTTGTGAATGATGCCCTGCCGCGTCGCCGCGTCCATGAGCGCGCGCTCCTCCGCCGTCGCGGGGTGGAGATGCGAGAGGATGAGCTGCTGGGCGAGGACAATGCCCATCATCGAGCCGACGGGATTGAACATCTGCGCGAAGTTGAGCCGTCGCACGGCGGTCGAGGAATCGCCGAGCGACAGGACATACGGATTGCACGTCGTCTCCAAAAGCGAACAGCCGCCCGCGACGATGAAGATCGCGACGAAGTAGACGTCGAACGACTGGGCGATGCAGGCGGGAATGTAGAGGAGCGCACCCGTGATATAGACGAACAGCCCGATCAGCACGCCCTTTCGGTAGCTGAACTCCTCGGCAAGAACGGCCGCGAAGATCGCCAGGACAGCGTACGCCCCGTAGAACGCGACCTGCACGAGACCGGCCTTCGACTGATCCATCGTGAAGATGCGCTGGAACGACGGCACGAGGTTGTCCGTCATGTTGTTCAGAAGCCCCCACAGCGTGAAGCAGCTCACGAGCATCACGAAGGCGGGGAGGTTGCGTTTCGAGATCAGCCGTCCGTTTTCCATGCGACTAGCCCTTTGCGTCAGTTGTTGCCCTCTGCCGTCTCCAGATGTGCCTGGATCGCGGCATACAAGACATGGCTTTCGCCCGGCGCAAGCGTCCGCCCGCCCGGCCAGTCCGAAACCGGCTCCACGCAGACGAAGCGCTTCCAGTCGTCCGCCGCCAAGTCGGCGAACGCCGTCTCCGGACCCGGATTCCAGACGACGACGCGGTCGTTGCCGGACGAGGCGAGCGCGATCGCGCGCTTCAGCCCCGGATCGAGGATCGCGTGGGCGTGCCGGGGCTGGGACGGCAGCTCGAAGATGTGGTCGGGCGCAAAATCGACTTTCAAGTCGCCCGCCCACGTGCCGCGCGTCCGTTCCGCCGTCCGTCCGTCCGTGTATGCGCAGCCGTCCAGCCCGCGCACCGTGACGCCGTCGCGGTCGCGCACGGCGAGGTACGGATGAAAGCCCGCGCTGAACGCGAACGGCTCCGCGCCCGTGTTCGTCGTCGTCAACGCGAGATTGAGCTTCATCGAGACGGTGACCTTGACCGTCAGGTCAAAGGCGTGGGGCCAGAGCTGCCGCGTGACGAGATCGTCCCGAAGCCCCAGCGTCACTTCCGTGACGTCCTCGGAATACTCCGTGCCGCGCACGTCGAAGACCATTTTCGACGCGAAGCCGTGCTGCGGCAAGTCCTTCGAGAAAAGGCTGCCGAACTGCGGCCAGCAGACAGGCACGCCGCCATGGAACTTGTCGCCCCGGTTGTAGTCCGCGTCCTTCCGCGCCGAACGGAAGACGACCGGCCCGTGGCCCGTCGGACGGTAGGACAGGACGTTCGCGCCGAGGAGCGCGACCTCCGCCGTGCCGTACTTGTTCGCGAGGACGACGTTCGGATAGCCGGCGAAGCCCGGACGGAAGACAATCCGTCCGGGCGCGCCATACCGCGCGTTCAGCTCGGCAAGCGTCATCTTCAGGCCAGCCCCTTGTAGAGCTTCTCGATGTCCTTGACCGTAAGGTCGCGCGGGTTGCCCGGGCGGCAGGCGTCGGCGTAGGCCGACTTCGCGAGGAACGCGATGTCCTCCTTCTTCAGGACGCCCTTGAGGTCGGACGGGATGCCGACGTCCTTCGAGAGCTTCTCGACGGCCGCGATCGCCGCCTTGCGGACGGCCGCGAGCGGCATCTTCTCCGCGCCCTTCACGCCCATCGCAACCGCGATCTTGCGGTACTTGTCGCCCGTCTTCGGCGCGTTGAACTTCATCGCCGTCGGCAGGAGAATCGCGCACGCCTTGCCGTGCGGCATGTCGTAGAGCGCGGAAAGGCCGTGCGCCATCGAGTGGTCGATGCCCAGGCCGACGTTCGAGAAGCCCATGCCCGCGATGTACTGCCCAAGGGCCATGCCCGCACGGCCCGCCGGCTTGTTCGCGACCGCGTCGCGCAGCGAGGCGCTGATGAGGCGAATCGCCTCCAGGTGCATCATGTCCGTCATCGGGCAGGCGGCCTTCGTGATGAGGCCCTCGATCGCGTGGGTCAGGGCGTCCATGCCCGTGAAGGCCGTGAGGCCCTTCGGCATCGAGCTCATCATGTCGGGGTCGACGAACGCGACGACGGGAATGTCGTGCGGATCGACGCAGACGAACTTGCGCTTCTTCTCGACGTCTGTGATGACGTAGTTGATCGTCACTTCCGCCGCCGTGCCGGCCGTCGTCGGGACGGCGAGAATCGGCTTCGAGGGCTTCTTCGTCGGCGCGACGCCCTCCAGGCTCCGCACGTCCGCGAACGACGGGTTCGCGAGGATGATGCCGACGGCCTTGGCCGTGTCCATCGAACTGCCGCCGCCGATGGCGATGATGCAGTCGGCCTTCGCCTTCTTCGCGGCCTTCACGCCGTCCTTCACGTTCTGGATCGTCGGGTTCGGCTTGATCTCCGAATAGACGGCATAGGCGATCTTCGCCGCATCGAGCAGATCCGTCACCTTCTTCGTGACGCCGAACTTGACGAGGTCCGGATCGGAAAAGACGATCGGCTTCTTGAGCCCGCGCTGAGCAAGTTCGGGGACGATGGACTTCACGGCGCCGGCGCCGTGGTACGAGGTCTCGTTCAGGATGATGCGGTTGACCATGATTCGGATTTTCCTTTCGTTTTCGCTGTTCGGAAATCGGCTGCGGGACACGGGGTCGCGCCCATTGACCGTAAATTATACCATCTTGCCCGATTCGGACGCAAGCCGTCACGCCTTGAAAATGGCAATATCTAATGGGTCAGCAAAAAAGGGAGGAAGGCGATGGGGATCGACGAAGGGGAAAGCCAGGCCACACCACCCCCATGGGGGTGGCCGTCGCGGCAGGACGAAAAAGCCCACGGCACCGGGGAAATCGTGTATCATGAGGTCGACAAAACAGACACGCACACGAAAGTTCGATGCCAGCAACCGCCTCGTGCGCAGGTGGTATCCGAAGGGGACGGACTTCAGCCGGCTGACGAAATGGCAGATACGGGACCTGGAGGACCCTTTACAAGTCACCACCACAAGCCCCGTCCGCGACTGGGTCATCAGCAACGCCAGAAACAGCGCAAGCGACAGAATCCGCCCCAACCGCGGACATCGCCGCC
>CAYQUI010000028.1:0-21295 GCA_964420685.1 uncultured Lentisphaeraceae bacterium
GACGCCGCGCCAATCCACACGTTCGTACCGTCCGGCACGTGCTTGCCATCGCTTCCGGACGCGCCGCCGACGAACGGGAGCGCACAGACGATCCCGCCCAGCAAAAACATCTTCCGCATTGACCAACCTCCTTAATTGCCTTATTGTTAGACCGTTCGGCAAACCGCGAGAGGATTTGCCTTTCACGAAATTCTGCAGATAATTATAATCATTTTTTTTTTTTCCTGTCAATGGCCCGCGCGTGGGGGAGGGAAAATCACGTCTCCGCCTTGCGGGCGCGCGCGAGAAAGTCTATAATACGCCCCATATGATGATTGCCCGCCATGTCCGCAAGCTTGAAGCCTACACGCCCGGCGAACAGCCGAAAGCGAAGAACGTCGTCAAGCTCAACACGAACGAAAACCCCTATCCGCCCTCCCCGGCGTGCGCGAAAGCCCTCGCGTCCTTTGACCTCGACCGTTTGCGCCGCTATCCGGACCCCGTCTTCGCCGAACTCCGCGCCACGCTCGCGGCCCTCAACGGGACGACGCCCGACCGCGTCTTCGTCGGCAACGGGTCGGACGAAGTCCTCGCGCTCGCGGCGCGGGCCTTCGTCGAGGACGACGAGGCCATCGGCTCGCTCGATCCCTCCTACTCGCTCTACAAGACGCTCGCGGCCATCCGGAACGTCCCGTGGACGGGCCTCGCGTCGCTCGGTCCCTGCCCGGCCGCCGTCTCGCTTTTCCTGCTGACGAACCCGAACGCGCCGACGGGCGAATTCCGCGAACCCAAGGCGGTCGCCGCGTTCGCCAAGGCGTTCAAGGGCGTCGTCCTCGTGGACGAGGCCTACGCCGACTTCGCGCGCGCGAACTGCATGGCGCTCGCGACCGCGCCCCGCAACCGCAACGTCCTCGTGATGCGCACGTTCTCGAAGAGCTACTCGCTCGCCGGCCTGCGCGTCGGCTACTGCGTCGGCCCGAAGCCGCTCATCGACGCCCTCTACAAGATCAAGGACTCCTACAACGTCGACGCCGTCGCCCAGTCCATCGCCCTCGCCGCCGCAAAAGACCAGAAGTGGATGAAGGCGAACGTCGCGAAGGTCGTGAAGACGCGCGCCTGGTTCGCGGAGGAACTGACCGCGCGCGGGTGGGACGTCATTCCGTCCGAAGCGAACTTCGTCTTCGCGAAGCCGCCGCGGCCGCAGAAGGCCGCCGCGCTCTTCGCCGCGCTGAAGGCGAAGAACGTCTTCGTGCGCTACTTCAAGGGGCCCAAGACGGGCGACCGCCTGCGCATCACGATCGGCACCGACGCACAGATGAAGCGGCTGCTGAAGGAAATTGAAATCGGCTAAGCCTCTCGCCCCTTGCCGCGCCAGTCCCTCGCCCAAGCCCCATTAACGTCCCGCGCACGCCAACTTAACCCACCCAACCAACCTCACCAACCCCACCCAACCGCCCCCCATGTTCCCGATTTCAAAGCCAGACTTCATGCCGCGCGCCGACCTTCAGGCGCTCCAGCTCGAAAAGCTCCAGAAGCTCATCCCCTACGAATACGAGCGCGTGCCGCTCTTCCGCCGCCGCTGCGACGAGAAAGGCGTCAAGCCGCGCGACCTCGTCACGCTCGCCGACCTCGCGAAGTTCCCCTTCATGAAGAAGACGGATCTCCGCGACGAGTATCCGCTCGGGCTCACCGCCGCGCCGATGAAGGAGATCGTCCGGTTCCACTGCTCCTCCGGCACGACGGGAAAGCCCATCTGCATCCCGAACACGAAGGGCGACATTGACGTGTGGGCGGACGCGGCGGCGCGCTGCCTCGCGATGTTCGGCCTCTCGGACGAGGACGTCCTGCAGGTGAGCTACGGCTACGGGCTCTTCACGGGCGGACTCGGCGCGCACTACGGCGGCGAACGGCTCGGCTGCGCCGTCCTCCCGACGGGCGCGGGCAACACCGAGAAGCAGCTCATGCTCATGAAGGACCTCGGCACGACCGCCATCGCCTGCACGCCGAGCTACTTCCTTCACATCATCGAAATCGCCCGCAAGCTCGGCATCGACTTCCGCCGCGACACGAAGCTCCGCCACGGCATCTTCGGCGCCGAGCCGTGGACGGACGAGATGCGCGCGAAAATCGAGTCCGCGACGGGCATCGTCGCGCACGACATCTACGGGCTGACCGAGATCTCCGGGCCGGGCGTCGCCGGCTCGTGCGGGCACTGCCACGGCCTCCACGTCTTCGAGGACCACTACTACCCCGAAGTCATCGACCCCGAGACGCTCGAAGTCCTGCCGGACGGCACGGAAGGCGAACTCGTCTTCACGACGCTCGACCGCTTCGGCACGCCCATGATCCGCTACCGCACGCGCGACCTGACGACGCTCCACGCGGAGACGTGCGCCTGCGGGCGCACCGTCCGCTGGATGAACCGCATCAAGGCGCGGTCGGACGACATGCTGATCGTCCACGGCGTGAACCTCTTCCCCAGCCAGGTCGAGACGGCCCTCCTCTCCCTTCCCGAAGTCGAGCCGCACTACCAGATCCTGCTGACGCCGACGGAGACGCTCGACCTCTTCGAAATCAAGGTCGAGCTCAAGCCGGAGGCGTTCTCGGACAACATCCGCGAACTCGAGGCCCTGCGCAAGAAGGTCTTCGCCGCCGTCAAGCAGATCATCGGCCTTTCGCCGAAGATCACGCTCGTCGAGCCAGGCTCCCTGCCGCGCAGCGAGGGCAAGATCAAGCGCGTCATCGACCTGCGGAAGAAATAGGCCGTGAAAGACTTCTTCCGAGGCGTTCGAAAGCACATCGGCAAGCTCAGCGCCGAAAACCTCCGCGAGCAGTACAAGCTCGTCGCCGACGAACTCGCGCGCTCCGAAGAGCTCCTGACCATTCTGCAGGACGGCGTCGTCCGCCTGGACGCCGACGGCGACGTCCTTCAGGCGAACCCGGCGGCGACCGCCCTTCTCGGCGGCGATCCCGCCACGCTCCTGCCCGACTTCGGCGTGCCCCTCGGCAAGGCCTCGCGGCGCACCCTCGCCCTCACCTATCCCGAGGCACGGACGCTGGACGTGCAGACGCTCCCGTTCGACGACGAGACGATCGTCTACCTGCGCGACATCACCGCCGAACGCGCGCGCGCCGAGGAGGAACTGCGCGCCGGCGCGACGAAGGCCGTGCAGGATCTCGCCGCCGGCGTCGCCCACGAAATCGGCAACCCCCTCAACGCGATTTCCCTTTCCCTCCAGCTCATCGAGCGCGATCCGACGGACAAGGAGACGATTCAGACCTGCATGCAGCAGGTGAAGCGCCTGGACGGCATCATCCGCGACTTCCTCGCCGCGCTCCGTCCGCGCCGTCCGAACCTCCGGCCCGGCTCGCCCGTCGAGCCGCTTCGCCGCTGCCTCGACACGCTGCGCGAGCAGTTCGTCGAGCGCAAGATCCGCGTCACGCTCAACGTGCCGGCCGCCCTCCCGGCGGTCGCGCTCGACGCGAACCAGATCGAGCAGGTCTTCTTCAATCTTCTCAAGAACGCGCTGGAGGCGATGACGGACGGCGGCGCGATCACGATCACGCTCGCGTCCGACGACGAGACGGTGTCCGTCTCCTTCCGCGACACGGGCCTCGGCATGAGCGCCGAACAGCTCGCCCACCTCTTCGAGCCGTACCGCACGACGAAGGAGAACGGCACGGGCCTCGGGCTCATGATCTCGAAGCGCATCGTCTGCGACCACGGCGGCACGATCGACGCGGAGTCGACCGTCGGCGAAGGAACGACCTTCTCCATCCGTCTGCCGCGCCTCGAACGGCGCGTCCGCGAACTCCCGAAATAGGCGGCCACGCGCGCGTCACGGCGCGAGCACGGCGAAGAATGCGTTGTGGTCGGACAGCGCTTCGCTCGGCACGAGGCGCGGCGTCGCGACGGGACGAAGGCCGCGCGCGAAGATGTAGTCGAGCGCACTGTCGCCATAACGCCGCGAGGGATGCGTGCCGCGCGATTCGGGCGGCAGGATCGCGAGCAGGTTCAGGAAGCCCGCCGCGTCGAAGAGCCCGAAAATCTTCTCGTCCGCAAACTCCGCGCGCCACTTGTCCGCGTTCATGTCGCCCGCGACGAGGACGGGCCGCCGTCCACGCCCGTCGCGCGTCTCCTGCGCCAGCAGCTGCTCGACGGCAATCGTCCGCTTGTCGCGGTTCAGTTCCTTGGCCTCACGCCCTTTCGCGCGGTAGTTGGACTTGAGGTGGACCGCGTAGACGGCTGCCGTCGTCGCAAGGTCTAGCCGGAGCGCGGCGAACGCATAGCCGCGCGGCGGCGTCCGCTTCCCGGCAGGCGTCCACTTCTTCCAGCCCTTCTCGACGACAGGCAACGTCGTCGCGACGACGTCCTGCTGCTGGTCGAAGCGGTCGCGGCGGCGATAGCCGGAGATGGAGGCGACCACGAGGTTCGTGCGGCCAATGCGCGCGACAAGGTTCGAGGCGACGCGCGGCCCGCGAATCTCGTTCAGGCAGAGAATCACGTCGTTCGTGCGCATCGGGTCGACGGCGTCCAGTCCGCGCGCGAGCATCTGCGCGACGGCCGTGATCGTCGCGTCCTCGACGTCGGGGTGCGCGCGGTGCTCGGCGCGCCCGGACGGAAACCAGTTCCCGTTCCACGTTCCGACGACGACGGCGGCAAGAAGGAGGGCGAGCGTGTGCATGGAATCAGAACCCCGGCAGGTTGAGCTGCCCCGAAACGCAGACTTTCCGGCCCTTGGACAGCGAACGGTCGGACGTGTCGTAGACGACGAACTTGAAGCCCTCGAAACGCTTCGAGAGCTCGCGGCGGATAAAGCTCGAAACGGTCTTCACGTTCCCGACGTCGTCGTCCGAAAAGCCGATCGAGACCGACCGGTCGAGTCGCCCCGAACGGCGGAGCATATGGAAAACGTGTTCGACAAAGTCGCGAATCGCGAACTCCTTGGCGAGCTCCGGGCGCGTGACGGTCGAGGCGACGGCCAGTTTCTCGCGGTAGATCGGATCGTTCGCCATCCGCGCCTTGAACCCCTTGTAGGTGACGGCCGCATAGCGGCACATGCCGAGATAGTAGTCGAGCTCCTCCGCATCCGTTCCGAACTCGCCGTCGCCGACGCCGTCAATCCACCGCCGGTAGCCGCGCAGATTGGACATCATCTCGACGCGATCCTCTTCCGTGAGGGCATAGCGGATGAAGATCCGAACGGCCTTCTCGATCGTTTCGGGCGAATGTCCGCGTGCCGTCACGATCGCGAAGAGCCGCCCTTCGCGCAGCGTCTTCTTCAGCGCGTTGTAGCTCGGCCCCGGCTTCGCGCCATGCTCGACCTTCTCCAGCGCGGCGATCGTGTCCTCCAGGAAGCGGTTCGGCGTTTCACACGCCCCGTCGGTCGCGGACGGCGGATCCTCGAAGTTGCGGAACGCCTCGGCCCAGTCGCCGCCCGGCGCGCGGTAATGCTCGACGTCCGCCCGCACGAGCGCAAACGTCGCCGTCGAGACCTCGACGGGCTTCCAGTCGCCGTTCTCCTCCCGATGCTCCATGCGAATCTTCGTGGGCATGTGGAGAATGTTGTCGTCCCAGTCGAAGATGTAGTACTTGAAGTCGCGCGTGGCGACCGCTTCGTTCACGAATGGAATCGGCTTCTTCACGTCACGCAATCACGCGGGCTTGCGGAAGAGGTAGATTTTGCTCTCCGTCCCCCGCAGAAGCCGCCCGATGTTGCCCCGGTGCTTCCAGATGACGAAGAGGGCGATCGCCGTGACAAGCACACACTGCGGCAGATTCGCCCGGCCCTCGGCACCCAGCACGGGAAACCAGATCGCGATCGCCAGAAACGCCGCCGCCGAACAGCTGGACAGCGAAATGTAGTGCGAACACGCGAAGACAAGCGCAAACAAGGCAAATGCCGTGCCGACGACGCCGGGGACAAGCCCCAGGAGCATGCCGAACGCCGTCGCGACGCCCTTCCCGCCCTTGAACTTCATGTACGGCGTGAGCATGTGCCCCATGACACAGACGACGCCGACCCACAGGGCCGGGCCGCCGAACGCCTTCGCCGCGAGCGTGGGCAGCAACCCCTTCAGGACGTCGCACGCGAACGCCAGAAGCCCCCATTTCTTCCCGACCGTCCGAAAGACGTTCGTCGCGCCGATGTTCTTCGAGCCGACCGTCCGCACGTCAACGCCGCGCAACCGGCCGATGAGATAGCCAAACGGAATCCCGCCCACGAGATAGGCGGCCACGATCCACGGAAGGTCTGTCATCATGTCTGTCATGTGGAACTCCATTGTCTTGCCAACGCGGCGATTTCCGGGTCGCGTCCCCGAAAGTCGCGAAAAACCTCAAGGGCCGACTTCGAGCCGCCAAGCGCCAAGACCGTCTCGCGGTAGCGCGCGCCCATGCGCCGCACCGTCTCGCTGTCCGAAAGCCCCGCCTCCTCGAACGCCCCATAGCAGTCCGCACTCATCACCTCGGCCCACTTGTAGCCGTAGTATCCCGCCGCATAGCCACCCGCGAAGATGTGGCTAAACGAGCAGAGGAAACAGTCGCCCGCGACCGTCGGCACGCCAAAATGATCAAAAACAGCCGTTTTAACGCGATTCGGGCATTCACCCTCCGGGGTCTGTCCCCAGGTTTTGTGAAGAAGAAGATCCGTCTTCGCGAAGGCAAGCTGACGGCGGCAGGCCGTCGCCGCGCGAAAGTTCTTCGCCGCGCGCACCTTCGCCTTCAACTCCGCCGGGATGTCGATTCCCGTCCGGTCATCCAGACACCAGTTCTCCATGAACTGCGAGGCGACCTCCACCGCATCCCACTCGACGAGGTTGATGCCGGCGGCATCCTCTTCCTCGACGCGCGTGAGCATGCACTGGAGCGCATGCCCAAACTCGTGGAACAGCGTCTCGACCTCGCGGAACGGCAGGAGGCAACGCCCCTCGTCGTCCCGCTCCGGGAAATTCGTGCAGACCAGCGCCAAGGGCCGTTCCGTCCCACCTTCCCACTTCCGCAAATTGCGGAACTCGTTCATCCACGCGCCGCCGTTCTTCAGCCCGTTGCGGACGAACGGGTCAAAATAGAAGTGCGCAATCGTCTCGCCCTTCTCCTTCACGGCGAAGAAGCGGACGTCGGGATGCCAGACGGACGGCTTCTCGTCGCCCGTCACCTCCTCGACGTCGATGCCGAAAAGCAGGTTCGAAATCCGGAAGAGTCCAAGCAGCACGTCCTCCAGCTCGAAATGCCGTTTCAGTTCCTCTTCGGAATAGGCATACTTCCGCTCGCGCAGACGCTCGGCGCAAAAGGCCGCGTCCCACGGCTCGACCGACGAAATCTCCGCCGGCGCGGAGCCCCGAAGTTCCTGCGCCTCGGCTTCCGCCGGCACAACCGTCGCGGCATCGAGGTCGTCAATCATCTTGAACGCGGCGGCGACGGACGGCGCGCACTTCGTTGCAAGCGAGAGGTCGGCATAGGACGAATAGCCGAGAAGCGCGGCCAGTTCCGCGCGCAGCTTCAGGATCTCATCGATGCGCGCGGCATTTTCGGCGGCCCGCGTCGCCCGCGCGCGGCACAAGGCCTCGCGCACGGCGCGATCGGCGCAGTGCTTCATCGCCTCCGGATAGTTCGCGTCGTCAATCGTGTAGGTCTTTCCGTCCTTGACGAGCGAAAACGCCTTCGTCGCGTCGAGGACGGCGTTCGAGAAATCCATCCCCAGCTTCGCGAGAGACGCCTGAATCTCGTTGAACCGCGCCCGCTTCGCGCCTTCCAGGCCAATGCCCGCCAATTCCGCCGCCTCGACCATCTTCGCGAGGATGCGCCGCCGCACGGGCGAAAGGCCCTCGGCCGTCGTCAGGATCGCCTTCGCCGCGCGGTAGATCGGCTGTGACTGGCCGACGCGCAGGGAGAAGGTGACGAGCCGGGGCTGAAAGCCCTCCTCGACCTTTCGCCAGGCGTCGGAATTCATGACGGAGGACAGGTGCGTGACCTGCCCCCACGTGCGGTAAAGCGCGCGCGTCGCGTCGTCCAGCGCCCAGACAAGCCCCTCGTAGGTCGTCGGCGCGGACGCCTCCAGCGCGGCGACGGACGTCTCGGACTGCGCAAGCAGCCGCGGCAACTCGGCCGCGGCATGCTCGGGCGTGAACCGCCCCCAGTCGGGAAAGTCCGCCATGTTCCTCACTTGACGACGCGGACCTTGATGACGGCCTCGGTCGCCGCGAGAACCTTCACGACGTCCGCCGGAACCGGCGTGTCGACGTCGATGAGCGTGTAGGCGAAATCGCCACGGCTCTTGTTCGCGACCGCGTCGATGTTGACCTTGGCGTTGCCGAGGATCGACGTGAGCGTGCCGAGCATGTTCGCGACGTTCCGATGGAGAATGGCGAGACGGCCGGGCTTCGTCGCCGGGCCAAGCGTGCAGGACGGGTAGTTCACCGAATTGACGATGTTCCCGTTCTCCAGGTAGTCGCGCATCTCCTTCACGGCCATGACCGCGCAGTTGTCCTCGGCCTCCTCGGTGGACGCGCCCAGGTGCGGAATGACGAGACAGCCGTTCTGGCCGGCCGTCGTCGCGTTCGGGAAGTCGGAGACGTACTTGCGCACCTTGCCGGACGCGAGCGCGGCGAGCATGTCCTTCTCGTTCACGAGCGCGTCGCGCGCGGCGTTGATGACGATGACGCCCGTCTTCATGAGCGCAATCGCCTCGGCGTTGATCATGCCCTTCGTCGAGTCAAGCGCGGGGACGTGAATCGTGATGAAGTCGCAGTCGCGGTAGATCGCCTCGACGTTCTTGCAGACCTTGACCTCGGTCGTCAGGCGAAGCGCGGCGTCGACGGAAAGATACGGGTCGTAGCCGAGGACGTCCAGGCCGAGGCCGACGGCGGCGTTCGCGACCTTCTGGCCGATCGCGCCCAGGCCGATGACGCCGAGCTTCTTGCCCTGGATCTCCGTGCCGGCAAACGCCTTCTTCGCCTTTTCGGCCGCCTTGTTGATCGCCGGGTCGGCGGCGTTCGCCTTGACCCACTCGACGCCGCCGACGATGTCGCGGCTCGCGAGCAGCATCGCCGCGATGACGAGCTCCTTCACGCCGTTCGCGTTCGCGCCCGGCGTATTGAACACGACGATGCCCTTCTTCGCGTACGCCGCATGGGGAATGTTGTTGACGCCCGCGCCGGCGCGCGCGACGGCGAGGAGATTCGCGCCGGGGACGAGCTCGTCCATCTTGGCGCTGCGGACGAACGCGGCGTCCGCCTCTTCGAACTTCTCGGTTCGGGCGTAGTTCTCGCCCAGGTTCTTCAGCCCGCACTCCGCAATCGGATTGAGGCACGTATACTTGTAGTTCATTTTGTTTCTTCCGTAGAGTTTATCGTGGAATGTGCCGTCACGCATGACGACAAGCGCATATTATAGCACAATTCGCCGAGGCCCGACCGACGCGGCGGCACGCGCGTCACGAATCCCGGAGCGCGGGGTCCAGATGGTCGCGCAAGGCGTCGGCGAGATGGTTGAAGACCAGCACGAGAAGGAAGATCGCCAGCGTCGTGAACGTCATCTCCCACCAGACGCCCTGCCAGAGCCGGAGCCGCGCGCTGTTGATCATGATCCCCCAGCTCGGCTCGCCCTGGACGCCGATGCCGAGGAAGCTGATGAAGACCTCCGTCGAGACGGCCGACGGGAAGCGAATCGAGAACTGGATGAGGACAATGTGCGCGACGTTCGGCAGGATGTGCCGGAACATGATGCGCAGCGGCGAGTAGCCGAGCGTCCTCGCCGCCTGCACGTAGGCGCGGTCCCGGTGCTTCATCACCTCCGCCCGAATCGTCCGGCACGTGCCCACCCACGTCGTCAGGCCAATGCCCAGGTAGATGCCCAGGAGCCCCCGCCCGACGACAAGCGAAATCGCCAGGATGAAGAGCAGTCCCGGCATCGAGGCGACGGTCGCCGAAAGCCAGAGGACGAGCGAATCGACCTTTCCGCCCAGGTAGCCGCCGAGGAGGCCGAGCAAGACGCCGAGCGGAATCGCGATGAGCGACGTGACGATGCCGACGTGGAACGCGATGCGCGTGCCCTGCACGAGCCGAAGCGCCACCGAACGCCCCAGGCTGTCCGTCCCCAGGAGATAGCGTTCGCCCGTCTTCGGCGCTGGAACGAGCGGCGGCAGGAAACGCCGCTCCGCCGCGACGCGGTTGTAGGCCGGCGTCACGTCCCGGAACCGCGCGATCCGATACTGCGCCTCGCCGAAGAGGGCCGCGCCCGCGTAGAGCGCGAGCACGGCCAGGCAGATCCGAACGGACAGCTTCACCGGACGAAGACCGCGACAGTCCGTCAGCCGCGCGCGGCGAGGATGGCCGCGACGGCCTCGGCCGGCGGCACGACCTTCGTCTGCGACTTGTCTTCGCAACGGCGCTTCACCTCGACGCCGCCGTTCGCCAGCCCCTTCGCGCCGACGACGACGCGCACCGGGAAGCCGATGAGGTCGGCGTCCTTGAACTTGACGCCGGGACGCTCCGCGCGGTCGTCGACAATCACGTCCACGCCCTTCGCCTCCAGCGCGGCCTCCAGCTCGTCCGCGACCTTCGTGACCTCGGCCTTGTCGGGGTCGAGGTTCTCGATGACGACCTCGTACGGCGCGACGGACGCGGGCCAGACGATGCCGTCCTTGTCGTGGCACTGCTCGATGACGGCCTGCACGGTGCGCGAGACGCCGATGCCGTAGCAGCCCATCACCATGACGTTCTCCTTCAGCTCCGCGTTCTTGAACGTCGCCTTGAACGCATCCGTGTACTTCGTGCCGAGCTTGAAGACGTGCCCGACCTCGATGCCGCGCTTGATGACGAGCGGCTTGCCGCAGTGCGGGCAGACGTCGCCGTCGCGCACGACCACGAGGTCGGCGTAGGCGGCGATGGTGCAGTCGCGGTCGAAGTCGACGTCGCGGAGATCCGTCTCGTCCGGCAGGTTGCCGCCGGTGATCATGCCCTTCGCGCCCTTGAGGTCGAGGTCGGCGTAGATCGGCACGTCCGCCGCCGGCTTGACCGGGCCGGCATAGCCGACGGGCGCGCCCGTCACCTTCTGCACGGTCTCGAAGTCGGCGAGCGCGAACTTCTTCGCCCCGACGAGATGCTTCGCCTTGACCTCGTTCAGGTCGCGGTCGCCGCGCACGCAGAAGAGGACGGGCTTGCCGTCCGCGACATAGACGAGCGTCTTGACCATCTGCGTCGCGGGCACGCCGAAGAACGCGACCATCTCCTCGATCGACTTCGCGGGCGTCGGCGCGGGCGTGCACGGCCCGCATTCGGCCAGTCGGCCAGTCGACGGTTCGACGGCCTGCCGCTCCGCCTTCTCCAGGTTCGCCGCGTAGCCGCAGCCGTCGCAGAACGCGATGCCGTCCTCGCCCGCGTCGGCGAGCACGTGGAACTCGTGGCTGAACTTGCCGCCGATGTCGCCCGTGTCGGCCTCGACGGGATACGCCTTGAGCCCGCAGCGCGCGAAGACGCGCGTGTAGGCGTCGAACATCGCCTTGTAGCTCGCGTCCGCCGCCTCCAGCGACGTGTCGAACGAGTAGGCGTCCTTCATCAGGAACTCCTTCGAGCGCATCAGCCCGAAGCGCGGACGGATCTCGTCGCGGAACTTCCACTGGATCTGGTAGACCGTGACGGGCAGCTGGCGGTAGGACGAGACGACGCCGTTGACGACGTCCGTCACGACCTCCTCGGCCGTCGGCGAGAGCGCGTAGTCGTGCGCCGCGCGATCCTTGAGGCGGAACATGCCGGGCCCCATCGCCTCCCAGCGGCCCGACGTCTGCCAAAGCTCGGCCGGCTGGAGGATCGGCAGGACGATCTCCAGCGCGCCCGCGCGATCCATCTCCTCGCGGACGATCTTCGTGACCTTGTTGAGCACGCGCATGCCGAGCGGCAGGTAGGAGTAGAGCCCTCCCGCGACCTTCTTCATGAGCCCGGCGCGGATCATGAGCTTGTGGGAGTCGATTTCGGCGTCACCGGGATTCTCCCGGAGCGTCTGGATGAGCGATTTAGTCCATTTCATGGGATTTCAGACTGCCTTTGGTTATTTCGGATTTCGATTCGGGTTCAAACTGTCCGCAGGCCCTTACGCGAACCGGACCGGCTCGATGTGCCAGATGTCCTTCGCGTACTCCATCACCGCGCGGTCGGACGAGAACCGTCCCGAGCGCGCGATGTTGACGAGCGACATCCGGTTCCACTTCTTCGCGTCGCGGTACGTCTCGTCGACGAGGTCCTGCGCGCGGCAGTAGTCCTTGAGGTCGGCGAGGAGCATGTAGTAGTCGTTGTAGTCCAGGAGACTGCGCAGGATCGGCTCGAACAGCCCCGGCTCGAGGAGCGAGAAGACGTTCTCGCGGATCATGTCGAGCGCGAGCTTGATCTCCGGATCCTTCCGGTAGTAGTCGCGCGAGACGTAGGTCGGGCGCAGCTTCGCGACGTCCTCCGTCCGCAGGCCGAAGAGGAACATGTTCGCGTCGCCGACCTCCTGGTTGATCTCGACGTTCGCGCCGTCGTAGGTGCCGAGCGTGAGCGCGCCGTTCATCATGAACTTCATGTTGCCCGTGCCCGACGCCTCCATGCCCGCGAGCGAGATCTGCTCGGAGACCTCGGCGGCCGGCATGATCTTCTCCGCGAGCGAGACGCGGTAGTCGGGAAGGAACGCGACCTGCAGACGGTCGCGCGTCTTCGGGTTCGCGTTCACGACGCCCGCGATGCCGTGGATGAAGCGGATGATGAGCTTCGCCATGTAGTAGCCGGGCGCCGCCTTCGCCGCGAAGATGAACTGGCGCGGCTTCGGGTCGTACGTCGGGTCGTTGAGCAGGCGGTTGTAGAAGACGATGATGTAGAGCGCGAGCAGGAGCTGGCGCTTGTACTCGTGCAGACGCTTCACCTGCACGTCGAAGATCGCGTCGGGGTTGAGCGCGATGCCGAGGCTCTTCTGCGTCCACGCCGCGAGCTGGCCCTTGTTGGAGCGCTTGATCTTCGCGAGCGCGTCGAGGAAGTTCGCGTCGTCCGCGAACTTCTCCAGCCCCCTCAGCTCGTCGAGGTGCGTGATCCAGCTCTCGCCGATCGCCTCGCTGACGAGCTGCGCGAGCATCGGGTTCGCCTTGAGCAGCCAGCGGCGCGGCGTGATGCCGTTCGTCACGTTGTGGAACTTCTCCGGCCAGAGCTCGTAGAAGTCCTTGAACAGGCTCTCCTTCAGGATCTTCGAGTGCAGCTCGGCGACGCCGTTCACGGACGACGTGCCGACAAGGCAGAGGTTCGCCATCCGGACGGAGCGCACGCCGCCCTCGTCAATGAGGGACATGCGCTGGAGCTTCTGGATGTCGCCCGGATAGAGCGCGCTCACCTTCTGGAGGAAACGCCCGTTGATCTCGTAGATGATCTGCAGATGACGCGGCAGCAGGCGCTCCATCAGCGGCACCGGCCACGTCTCCAGCGCCTCCTGGAGGATCGTGTGGTTCGTGTAGCCCGTCGCGCGGCGCGTCAGGTCCCACGCCTGGTCCCAGCCCAGCCCCTCAAGGTCGACGAGGATGCGCATGAGCTCGGGGATGACGAGCGTCGGATGCGTGTCGTTGAGGTGGATGAAGACCTTCTCCGGAAGCGCGTCCCACGTCGGATTGAGGCGGCGGTAGCGGCGCAGGATGTCCTGAAGCGAGCAGCTCACGAAGAAGTACTGCTGGCGCAGGCGCAGCTCCTTGCCGGCCGACGTGTTGTCGTTCGGATAGAGCACCTTCGTCAGGTTCTCCGCCAGCACCTTCGTCTCGACGGCCTTGACGTAGTCGCCCTTGTTGAAGCTTTCGAGCGCGAAGTCGTCGACGGCCTTCGCCGACCAGAGGCGGAGCGAGTTCACCGCGTTGCGGTAGCCGACGACCGGCAGGTCGTAGGGGACGCCCTGCACCATCTCGGACGGCATCCAGCGCCAGACCTGGCGGCCCTTCTCGGCGTGGCACTCGACGTGCCCGCCGAAATGGACGTGCTGCGCGTACTCGGGGCGCGCCATCTCCCACGGATAGCCGTCCTTGAGCCAGTGGTCCGGCTCCTCGACCTGGCTGCCGCCGACGATGCGCTGGCGGAAGATGCCGTAGTCGTAGCGCAGCCCGTACCCCATGCCCGCGAGGTCGAGGGTCGACATCGAGTCGAGGTAGCACGCGGCGAGCCGCCCGAGGCCGCCGTTGCCGAGGCCCGCGTCCGTCTCGTAGTCGCGGAGGTCGTTCCAGTTGACGCCGAAGTCCTTGAGCGCGTCGCGGCAGAGCTGGTCGGCCTTGAGGTTGATGACGTTGTTGCCGAGAAGACGCCCGATCAGGAACTCGAGCGACATGTAGTAGACGCGCTTCGTGTTCTGCCGCCCGTACTCCTCCTGCGTCGAGATCCAGCGCTCGACGACGCGGTCGCGGACGGCCGTCGCAAACGCCGCGTAGCGGTCGCGCGGGGTCGTGTGCGCGTCGTCCTTCGCGAGCGTGTAGCGCAGGTGCCAGGCGTAGTCCTCCTTCAGTCCCTCGACGGACATCTCGACGCGGCGGTCTTTCTTTTTCGTAGCCATCTGTCTCTCTTTCGGCAAAATGCCTCTCGTTTTGATGGGGAAGTATTATACCATAAGTTCAGATGCGCTTGCGCGGCGCGCCGTTCCCGCCCGGCCGCCCCGACCGCGCAAATGCGGCGCGCGCGTTTTTGGTATAATTCCGCCTATGGCACACGAGACGAAGAGAGGCGGACGAGACGACGCGGAGGCGACGGCGCATGGCTGACTGGGTCGATCTGTCGGCGATCGCGCAGATCGCGATCCTCGCCGTCGTCATCTACGCGATCCTCAAGCGCGCGCGCGGCTCGCGCTTCGGCCAGGTCCTCATGGGCGTGGGGCTTCTCGCCGCCGCGCTCACGCTCTTCACGTTCGTCTTCCACTTCGACGTCCTCTCCGTCATCCTGCGGAGCCTGCTCGTCTACCTCGCGATCTCGACGGTCGTCATCTTCCAGCCGGAGATCCGCCGCATCCTCAGCCAGGTCGGCGCGTTCGGCTCGCTGGAGAAGCGCAAGTACGGGCCGGACGGCGCGGCGACGCCCGAATACGTCGCCGAGACGATCCTGAACCTCGCCGCCCGCCGCATGGGCGCGCTGATCGCCTTCGAGCGCGGCATCAGCCTGCGCAGCTACGAGGAGACGGGCGTGCCGCTCAACGCGACGTTCTCGCGCGAGCTCCTGACGTGCGTCTTCACGCCGCCCCTGCCGCTCCACGACGGCGGCGTCACGATGCGCGACGGGCGGCTCGCCGCCGCGCACTGCATCTTCCCCGTCTCGAACAACCCCGACCTCGTCGCCAGCGGCATGCGCCACCGCGCGGCCGTCGGCCTCTCCGAAGAGACGGACGCGCTCGTCGTCGTCGTCTCGGAGGAGACCGGCTCCGTCTCCGTCGCCCACAACGGGCGGCTCATCCGCTACGCGGGCGACGCCGCCAGCGCGCCGTCGCTCGTGCGCTGGATCGCCAAGGCCCTGTTCCGCGAGCGCAAGGCCAACCGCCTGCTTCTCCAGATCCAGGCACGCTTTCTGAAGAAGGGAGCCCGCGCATGAAGCGTCTCGCGTTCCTGACGGACAACTGGGGCCTCAAGCTCCTCGCGCTCGTCCTCGCCATCGTCCTCTACCACGCCGTCAAGCAGAGCGCCGCCGTCGGCGGCCCGTCCAGCGGCGCCACTGTCCATGACCAACCCGCCCTCCCGCATCCCTGACAGCGCCGAGACGCGACGCAGCGTCGTCGCCTGGCTGCTCTTCCCGCTCGCGCTCTTCCCCCTGGGCGCGCTGCTTTCCTATGACTGGCGCACGCGCCCGGAACTGAACGTCCCGCCCCTGCCCTCGCACAACTGGATCGGCGCGCTCGGCGACGGCTTCGCCTACTACGGCTATCTCGTCTTCGGCCTCGCGATCTGGATCGTGCCGCTCGTCTGCGTGATCGCCGCGCTCTGCCTCGTGCGCGGGCGCCGGATGCGCCCCGGCCGCCGCGAACTCTGGTTCACCGCCTTCCTCGCGTCCGTCGCCTGCCTCCTGCAGGTCCTCGGCGCACACGCGAACGGCATCTCGTCCCTCGCCCGCCACCTGAACCTCGCGGACGCGGGCGGCGTCATCGGCTACCTCATCATGACGCGCTGCCTCTCCCCGCTTCTGAGCGACTTCGGCTCGGCCGTCCTCGTCGTCATCCTCCTCGCCCTCTCGCTCGTCGGCGCCGTCGGCGCGCGGAATCTCGCGGACTTCTCCGCCGCCCTCTTCCGCTGGGCGCTCGGGAAAGGGGCAGGGGAAGCAAGCCGGGAAGGCTCGCCCTTCTCGAAGGGGGCGACCGCCGTCGCCCCTGACTCCGCCCTCAACGACCCGAACGCCCCCCTCGACGCCGCCCGCGCGGCAAAGGAGGAGGCGCGTCGCCTGCGCGCCGAGGAGAAGGAACGCATCCGACAGGAGAAACTCGCCGCCAAGGAAGCGCGCCGCGCCGAAAAGGAGGCCGCCAGGCTCGCGACGTGGGAGGCGAAGCACGGCGGCCGCGCCGCAAGCGTCCTGCCGCCCCCCGCCCCGACGGCCCCGCCGCCGCCCGCGCGCCGAACCGCCGACCCGACGTCCGACCCGGCGACGGCCGAGGACAAGGGCCCGTACGTCCTGCCGCCGCTCTCGCTCCTCAACCCGCTCAAGCAGTCGGCGGCCGACCATGGCGACGTCGAGGAGATGTCCGCGCGGCTCATCAACACGCTGAAGATCTTCGGCATCGACGCGACGCTCGCCTACACGGTGCAGGGCCCCGTCGTCACGAAATACGCGCTCAACCTCGCGCCCGGCATCCGCTACTCGGCCGTCACGAACATCTCCGACAACCTGATGGGCGCGCTGCACGCGAAGTCGCTCCGCATCGAGGCCCCGATTCCCGGCGAGGAGTCGATCGGCATCGAGGTGCCGAACCGCCGCCCCGCCGGCATCTCCTTCCGCGAGATCATCGAGTCGGACGCCTGGCGCGCCTGCACGGGCGAACTGCCGCTTCTCTTCGGAAAGGACGCCGCCGGCAAGGAACTCGTCGCCGACCTCGCGTCCATGCCCCACATGCTCGTCGCCGGCGCGACGGGCCAGGGCAAGTCCGTCTGCCTCAACTCGCTCATCAACGGGCTGCTCATGACGAAGACGCCGGACGAGCTCAAGCTCATCATGGTAGACCCGAAGTCCGTCGAGTTCACGAGCTACGCCTCGCTGCCGCACCTGATCGTGCCGATCATCACCGAGAACCAGAAGGTCGTCTTCTCGCTCAAGTGGGCCGTCGCGGAAATGGAGAAGCGCCTGAAGCTCTTCGCCCGCGCGCGCGTGCGCAACATCTACGACTTCAACCACCGGCCGAGCTTCACGCAGACGGACATGTTCGGCGGCGACACGGCCGTCGGCAGCGACATGCCCAAGACCGTCCCCTACATCGTCATCATCATCGACGAGGTCGCCGACCTCATGTCGCAGTGCTCGAAGGAGGTCTCGCCCCACATCGCGCGCCTGACGGCGAAGGCCCGCGCCGCCGGCATCCACCTCATCCTCGCGACCCAGCGCCCCGACGCGCGCATCATCACGGGCGCGATCAAGGCGAACATCCCCGGCCGCGTCGCGTTCAAGACGGCGACGGGCATCGACTCGCGCACGATTCTCGACGCGGGCGGCGCCGAGAACCTGATCGGAAAGGGCGACATGCTCTTCAAGTCGAAGGACGGGCTTCTCATCCGCGCGCAGGGCGCATGGATCAGCGACCCGGAGATCGAGCGCGTCGTCAAGTTCATCGAGGAACACTCGACCGTCCAGTTCGACGACAAGTTCACGAAGAAGCTTTCGACGATCAAGGACGAGGAGGAAGACCTCTTCGCCGACCCCGAGGAGCAGGCCGCGTCCACGAAGGCCGCCGCCGCCGACATGCGCGCGCAAGTCAAGGCCGACGCGGCGGCGGATGACTTCAAGAAGGCCGTCGAGTGCATCATCAACACGGGCCGTGCCTCGACCTCGCACTTCCAGCGCCAGATGGGCTGGGGCTACAACCACGCGGCGAAGATCCTCGACAACCTCACGGCACGCGGCATCGTCTCGCCCCCGCAGGGCATGGGCCCCCGCCAGATCGTCATGTCGCAGGACGAACTGCTCGCCATCTTCAACGGAGCTGGCGCAGCCGCCGCGACGGACGCGGCAGACGAGGCGGACGCCGCCGCAGACGACGCGGAAATGCCAGACGCCGGCGAGGTGCCGACGACGGACACGCCCGATCTCTTTTCAGAGGAGGAACAGACAGAATGATCGAATTCGGAAAGACCCTGCGCGCCGCGCGCGAAGCCAAGGGCCTCTCGGTTGCCCAGCTCGCGGAACAGACCCGCATGACCCCCACGCGCGTGGAAGACCTTGAGAACGAGAACTTCACGAACTTCCCGGCCGCCATCTACGGACGCGGGTTCGTGCGCCTCTACTGCGAGGCCGTCGGACTCGACCCGAAGCCGCTGACGGACGAGTTCATGGAAATCTTCAACGGCAACCGCGAACTGGAGATTCGCGAACGCGCCCCCGCGCCCGAAGCGGAGACCGTCGAGGAGAAAATCGTCGACATCCCGCCGATCTTGGAGAGAGAGCCCCTTCCCGCCGACGCCGCGCCCGCCCCTGCGGCTTCCCCTTCGGACGCCGACGCCGCGCCACACGAAACCTCCGACGCCCCCACGAGTCCCAGACTCTCGCGCTACGCCGCGCCGCTCCGCGACCGGCCGCGCATCGCAGTCCCGCCGACCGTCTGGCGCCTCGGCATCCTCGCCTGCGTCGCCCTGCTCGTCCTGTGGGGACTCGTCGTCGGCATCCGCGCGCTCTACCGCGCAACCGGCGGCGCGCCGGCGGAAACGGACGCGCAGCCGCCCGCCCTCGACGAACCGGCGGCACAACAGGCGCAGCCGACGCCGACGCCGACCGCCACGCCGACCGCCGCAAAGCCAGCGGAAGGCGCGCGGACGCCACAGGACGTTCCCGCCCTTTACATCGACTGACGACTGAGGTATAATCTCACCCCGTCCGGTAATCTGAAAGGAACAGAAAATCATGGAAGTTGTCATCTGCAAAACGAAAGAAGAGGCCTCGAAGCTCGCGGCGGACATGATCACCGCCCAGGTGAAGAAGAACCCGAAGTCCGTGCTCGGCCTCGCGACCGGCTCGACGCCCGTCCTCATGTACAACGAGATGGCGAAGGCCGTCCAGGCGAAGAAGGTCTCCTACAAGCAGGTGAAGACCTGGAACCTCGACGAGTACTACGGACTCCCCGGCACGCACGACCAGAGCTATCGGTACTTCATGAACGAGAACCTCTTCAAGAAGATCGACATTCCGCTCAAGAACACGCACGTGCTCAACGGCCTTGCCAAGAACCCCGAACGGGAATGCAAGGCGTACGAAAAGCAGATCAAGGCCGCCGGCGGCATCGACCTCCAGGTTCTCGGCATCGGGTCCGACGGGCACATCGCGTTCAACGAGCCGGGCACGTCGCTCAAGAGCCGCACGTCGATCGTCTACCTCACGCCCTCGACCGTGGCGGACAACGCGCGCCTCTTCTTCAACGGCGACATGGAGGCCGTCCCGAAGAGCGCGCTCTCGATGGGCGTCGGCACGATCTGCGAAGCGAAGAAGGTCGTCTTGCTCGCGTTCGGCGCGAACAAGCAGGACGCCGTCAAGGGCTGCGTCGAAGGCCCGATGACCCAGTTCTGCACGGCTTCCGCACTTCAGGCGCACAACGACTGCTGGATCTTCTGCGACGAAGCCGCCGCAAAGAAGCTCACGCTCAAGAAGTACTACCAGTGGCGCAGCGCCACGAAGCTTGGCCTCTAAGACAGGTTCGACCTCTATGTCAAGCTACACGGACTTTCTCTGCACGAAGTGCCACACCGAAATCCAGGCCTCGCTGGACATGATCGGACAGGAAACCGAGTGCCCCGCCTGCGGGGCGCAGATTCGAATCCCCGAACCGGAGTCGGACGGCGTCGTCCGCCACGGCGTCGGCGATGAAGATCCCGATGCCATCCAGGCGATGAAGTCCCGAACGATCCGAATCGAACTCGGCGACTTGTAATCGGGCGTTTGGGCGTTTGGGAGTTAGGAGCGGATGGGCAAGAAGAAAGGAATCGGGAAGAAGCGACGGCGGCGGACTGCGTCACAGCGTCTGTCGCTTCGGCTTGGCGTCGTTCTTCTCGTCATTCTCGCGATCTGGGGCGGCTGCGCGGAGTGGTTCGTCCACCATCCGCGCGCATGGCTGAACCGCAAGTTCGCGACGCTCCCGAAAGTCGTCACCGTCCCGCTCTTCTGGTTCGGGAATCCCCTCGCTGACCTGACGGACGCCCTTGGCTGGACGGGACACGACGCGGTCTACGAGTACGACCTCGAAGCGCCGGCCGGAGAGGTCTTCTTCGCAGGGCCGCCCGTGCGGACGGGCGCGCCCGCACCAAACGACATCCGAATTTTCCGGCGCGGCGAATTCGCGATCGGCTGGTCGGACTCGCTGCGGCATCCCGTCTGGTGCGCCTACCACGTGACGCGCGACGCGAAGTTCGAGGCCGGCAAGCGCCCCTCCTTCCGCATCGACCACGCCATTCCGTCCGCACCGCACCCCGACGCCTACGCGAAAAGCGGCTATGACCGAGGGCATCTCGTGCCCAACTACGCGATCGCGACGCGCTACGGCGACGCCGAACGCCGCAAGACCTTCCTCATGTCCAACGTCGCCCCCCAGACGCCCGCCCTCAACCGCGGCGTCTGGCGCGAAGTCGAGCACCGCATCGCCGACCTCTGGACGGCGCGCTACGGCGAGATCTGGGTCGTCGTCGGCTGTCTCTCGCCGCAGTACGGGCGCGAAACGCTCGGCGCGACGGACATCGACGTGCCGACGGACTTCTATCAGCTGATCATTGCGCAGGAGGGAATGGACGTGCGCGCCGTCGCGATGCTCTTCCGGCAGGATGTTTCCTGGCGCGAGTGGGCCGCGCGCAACATCGTCTCAATCGACGAGCTCGAACGTCTCACGGGACTTGACTTCAACCCCGAACTGCCCGCGTTCATCCAAGATCCGCTCGAAGCCGAAACGCCCTCGCGCCTTTGGCCGATCCGTCTGCGCGACATCTTCCGGCTCGTCTCCCTGCGCTTCCTCTAGATTGACACCATCTCCGCGAATTCGCGCACTTATCGATTGATTCAAAAGGATTTTCCGTGAAGGACCTTCAGACTCTCTTTCTCATCCCCCTTGTTTCACTCGGACTGGCCGCCGCGCTCCATGCGACGGCCTATCTTCATGGCGAAGCGCGTC
>CAYQUI010000029.1:0-21168 GCA_964420685.1 uncultured Lentisphaeraceae bacterium
GCAAGTGGAAGGGGTCGAAGTTCTCCCCCACGCGCCCGGCGCTCCTTTCCGAACTTCTTGAACTCGCGGTGGACGGCCGCTGGATCTACGTCGAGGTGAAGCCAGGGCCGGAAATCGTGCCGTACATCAAGGAGGTCTTCGCGAAGCAGACGAAGGCGACGCCGAAGAACACCCTCTTCATTTCCTTCAATGGGGCGAGCTGCAAGGCACTCAAGGAGCAGATGCCGGAGTATAAGGTCTTCTGGCTCACGGGTTCGCGGAAGGGCTGGAAGGCGACGACGCCCGCCGTCACGACGGACGACGTGCTGAAGGCGTTGAAGGAGACGGGCGCGGACGGCGTGGACATGCTGTTTGACCCGAAGGTCGTCACGTCGGCGTTCATCAAGACGGTTCGTGACGCGGGCTACGAGTTCCATGTCTGGACGGTTGACAGCCTCATGACGTCGCTGCTCGCGTTCGAGCGCGGGGCGCAGACGGTGACGACCAACTGCGCGAAGCGCCAGCTGGACGAGTTCAAGGCGATGGGCGACTGATTCGCGCGGTTGTCCTGTTGCCGAAGTTTCGGCAACCCGCGTTGGCTCAATGCGGAGCCCCCTTCAAGTAGTGGACTTGAAGGGGGCTTCTTGTGCCGTTCTTGATCGGCGAAAGGCGGACGCGCTGGTTCGGGTCGGGCTCGCGAGCGACACCGCAACAGGAAGGCGTTCCCCGATGCGGGAAACGGCCTGACGATCCTGCGGTGGCATGGCGCGGTGATCTGCCGGAACGGCGGATGCGCCATCTGCTCTTCTGCTGGTCGTGACGGGCGGCCTTCGTCTGTGTGCGCTCACGCGCGGTCGAACTTGCGGTCGAGTTCGCGCGTGGAGGTGAAGATCAGGACGGGCTTGCCGCGCGGGCAGACGTAGGGCATCCGACAGGCGCAGAGCTCTTTGACGAGCGTTTCCGCGCCTTCGGGCGTGAGCTTCGGCGAGGCGCCCGCGAATGCGCGCGCGACGGACTTCGCGATGCGCTCCTCGCGCCAGCGTTCGCCACTTCGGCGCGAGCCGCCTTCCGCGAGATCGTGCGCAATTGTCGTGAGGACGGCCGAGGGCGCGAGTTCGCCAAGGTGCGGAGGCACGGCGTCGACCTTAAAGGTGTCCGTCCCGAACGGCTCGATCTGGAAGCCCATGCGCGTAATCGTCTCCAGCGACGCGGAAATGCGTGCGGCCTCGACAGGTCCGAGCTTCACCGTTTCGGGAATGAGCAGGGCCTGTGCCGTTGGCGCGGCGTCCGTCGCCGCTGCGGTGGCGAGAAGCCGCTCGTAGGCGATGCGCTCGCGCGCGGCCTGCGGATTGATTGTGACGAGTCCCGCGTCCGTCTCGATGAGCAGGTAGCCCGATGAGGCTTGCGCGAGGAATCGAAACCACTGCCAGGGCCGCGACTGCGTCGAGTTCGGCTCGACGGCAAAGGAGATTTCGTCCTGAACGGGCGCGGCGACGGGAAGTGACCCTGGCGCGGCGGGGGCTGGGCGCGCCAGGGGCGCGGGCGTGACGGTTGCGCTGGTGAGGGGGCGAGAGGGACAAGAGGGGCGGGAGAGACTTGAGGTTAAGGGGTTTGAGGGACAAGAGGGGCTTGAGAGTTCTCTCGCCTCGCGGGTCTCTCGTGTCTCTCCGGTCGTCCCCGCCGTCGCCTCGCGCGTTGCCCCGCCGGCGCCGAGCGCGGCGGCGACGGCCGCTTCGATTGCGCGCTTGACGGCGGCGTTGTCGCGGAAGCGCACGTCGCGCTTCGTCGGGTGGACGTTGACGTCGACCTGCGTCGGCGGCAGTTCGATGAAGAGAATCGTCGCCGGGCGCGCATCGCCCGCGCGGCGCGGATACGCCTCGCGGAGCGCATAGGCGACCGAAGCCGCCGTCGCAGGCCGTCCGTTCACGAAGACGTACTGGTCTCGTCGCGTCGGGGTGGCGAGATTCGGACGCTCGATCAGTCCCGTGACGCGCACGCCTGTTGCGTTGTCCGAATCTGCCGCGTCCGGCCCGCCGAGCGGCAGCATTTCGGCAAGGAAGTCGTCGCCGAAGAGCTCGCGGACGCGCTCGCGTACCGTCGGCGCCGGCGCAAGGCGGTAGAGTTCGCGTCCGTCGATCGTCAGCGAGAAGCCCACGTCTGGATGGGCGAGCGCGTGTGTCGTGAAGACCGTCTTGACGTGCGCTTCCTCCGTCGCGTAGGCGCGCAGGAACTTGCGGCGCGCGGGGACGTTGCAGAAGAGGTCGCGCACTTCGACGCGCGTGCCGGGCGGACATCCCGCCGCGCGCACGTCGGCGAGCGTGCCCGCGTTGACCTGAAGGAACGTGCCCTCGTCGGAGTCGGCGCGGCGCGTCGTGATCGAGAAGCGCGAGACGGACGCGATCGAGGGGATCGCCTCGCCTCGGAAGCCGAGCGTGTCGATCGCTTCGATGTCCGTGACGTCGCGGATCTTCGAGGTCGCCTGTCGTTCGAGCGAGAGGAGGACGTCGTCTTTCGTCATGCCGCATCCGTCGTCCTGCACGGCGACGAGTTTGCGCCCGCCCTGCGTGATCAGGACGGCAATGCGCGTTGCGCCCGCGTCGAGGGCGTTCTCGACGAGTTCCTTGACGACGCTCGCGGGCCGCTCAACGACTTCGCCCGCCGCGATCTTGTTCGCGACGTGGAGCGGCAGGACGCGCACGTGCCCGTCGCGGTCAGAAGTCAAGGCTCAGCCCCTTTCGGAGGAACGTCGGCACGTCGAGGTCTTCGTCGCGCCAGATCGTCGGCTCGGCGTTCTTGAACCGTCCGCGTCCGACCGGGCCGGTGGCGAGCGCGCCCTTGCCGCGCCGTGGCCGTGGACTCATGACGCCGCCGGCGGCGGGCGCTTCGGCGGCCTTGCGGGCGGAGGCCTCGAAGAGCAGCGCGACGACGGAGAGGCGGCCGGAGAACGTCGCCTCGTCGTTGACCGTCGCGAGGTCGAACGAGAGGCCGCCGAACGCGCCCCGAAGGCCGTCCGCGACGCGGCCGACTTCGCTCAGGAGGAGATCGTCGCCGGCGAGGACGCCGCAGACCAGGGCCGAGACCGGGCCGGAGGCGGCCGCGAGCAGATCGGAATGGATGAGACGGTCAACGGCCTCCGCCGCGCGGCCGGGGCCTTGCGTCGTCACGGTCGCGAAGCGTCCGCGCCCCGCGTTCGCGAGCAGGTGGCGCAGGCGTTCGACGTCGAGGCGGATGTAGCCGGGCTTCTCGACGAGTCGCCAGAAGAGCGTGACGCCGCTCGCGACCGTGTCCACGGCGCGGCGCATGGCCTCGGCCATGTTGTCCGTTTCGGCGATGAGCTTGTCAAGCGGCAGGAAGAACGTCGCGTTCGCCGCGTCCTCGATCATGGACATGACGCCGCGCGCGTTGCGTTGGCGGTCTTCGCCTTCGAACGTGAAGGGCGTCGTCGCGAAGACGACCGTCGGGATGCCGCGTGAAGCGAGGTGCTTGGCGATTTCGAGCGTCGCGCCGCCGCCCGTGCCGCCGCCGAGCGCCGTGACAAGCACGGCGAGACGAACGTCCGCCAGGTGCTCGTCGAGCGCGCGGACGGAGCCTTCGGCCGCGAGGCGGCCCGCGACGAGGTCGCCGCCCGCGCCGCGTCCGGCGAGACGCTCGCCGCCGAGCAGCGCGAATGGCCCGCCGGCTTCGCCGGTCGCGGCGTCCGTGTCGGCGAGGACGACGCGCAGGGCGTCGCCGTAGGCGCGGCAGACGCCGCGCGCGATCGCGCAGCCGGCCGTGCCGACGCCGAGCAGAAGAAGGGGGGAGCGGTCGCTCATTTGAAGAACCTCCCGAAGAGTCCGTCGAGGAGGGACTTTTCCTCGTAGTTGCGGTGGGCGTAGAGAAGCGCGCCCGCGACGGCCGCGAACGCGGGTGGGAAGGGCACGTCGTCGAGTCCGTCGACGTGGAGGGGCTTGCCGAGGCGGACGGACGTGCCGAGGACGTCCTCGGCAAGGGCCTCGATGTCGCGCATCTGCGCACCGCCGCCGGTGAGCACGACGCCCGCGTGGAGACGGTGGAGGAGGTCTTGCTCTTCCAGCGTCTCGCGCATCATCGTGAAGAGCTCGAGGAGACGCGCGTTCACGACAGTGTTGAGCGCGCGGCGCGAAATTGTGCGGTTGTCCATGAGCGTGTTCTCGCCGCGCTCGACGCGGACACGCGCGGATGCGCCCTCGGCTGCGCCGATGCGCGCGCTCGCCTCTTCCTTCTTCAAGCCCTCGGCCTGGGCGTGCGTCGTCTGGAACGCCTGGGCGATGTCGCTCGTCACGTGGTCGCCGCCGACGCCGAAGACGCCCGTCGAGACGGCGTAGCCGTCGGCGTAGACGGCATAGCCCGTCGAGCCGCCGCCGAGGTCAAGGACGAGCACGCCGTTCTTGCGCTCGTGGTCTTCGAGAACGGCGTCGGCGGCGCAGGTCACGGCGTAGAGCGGGTCGCGGATTTCGAGGTGCGCGGCTTCCGAGGCGGTGCGCGCGTCCTGAATGCGGTTGCGGTCGGCGTGGATCTGCAGCGTGTTGAGGCTCAGGACGCGCCCGGACATGCCGCGCGGCGCGGCGATGCCGCCGAGGCGGTCGAGGACGTAGTCCTGGTCGACGATGTCCAGAAGCTCGCGGTCGCGCGGCAGCGTCATCGCGTGCGCGTTGTGCTGGGCGGCGTCGATCTCGTCCGTGCCGACCTTCGCGCCCTCGACCTGCGTCGAGCCGGAGAAGGGGTCGGCCTTGATGGACTGGCCGGAGACGACGAGGAAGGCGTTTCCGAGGGTGATGCGGTCGCCCGAGGCTTCCTGCTTGCGTTCCGTCTGCTGGAGGACCGAGCGGATCGACTGGGTCGCCTGGCGAATGTCGAGGATCTGGCTCTTGCGCACGCCGGTCGAGGGGATCTCGGCGTGGCTGATGACTCGGAGGCGACCGTTCGCGTCGACCTCGCCGATGGCGAGGACGGTGCGCGTGGTGCCGATTTCGAGTGCGGCGTGGAAATTGCTCATGCGCCTATTATAGCAAATCCGTCCTTCGGATTTTGATATAATGTCCCCTCAAACAGTTAAAAAGACGACATGAGAACACTCCCGTTTGACAAGGCGAAGCTCGAAGAGATCGCGACCCGCTGGCCGACCCCGTTCCACATCTACGACGCGAAGGCGATTCGCGCGAACGCGCGGCGGCTGAAGAAGGCGTTTGCGTGGAACAAGGGCTTCCGCGAGTACTTTGCGGTCAAGGCCGCGCCGAATCCGCATCTCATGAAGCTCCTGAAGGAGTTCGGCTTCGGCAGCGACTGCTCGTCGATGGCCGAGCTAGTCCTTGCGGAGAAGGTCGGGACCGTCGGCGAGGCGATCATGTTCACGTCGAACGACACGCCGGCGGAGGAGTTCCGCAAGGCGTGGGAACTGGGCGCGATCATCAACTTCGACGACATCACGCACTGGCCGTATTTCCTGGCGAGTCTAAAGGACGGGGCCTCTGGCGACCTCGAACCCCCGCCCAAGGAATTGGGCGGCCGGCTGTTCTGCTGCCGCTACAATCCGGGGCCGCTCAAGGGCGGCAACGCGATCATCGGCAAGCCGGAGGAGGCGAAGTACGGCATGACGCGCGAACAGCTTTTCGCCTGCTACGCGCAGATGAAGGCGGCGGGCGTGACGCGCTTCGGCCTGCACACGATGGTCGCCTCAAACGAGTTGGATCCGGCCTACATCGTTGACACGGCGCGTCTGCTCTTTGACCTCGTGGCCGACCTCACGCAGCAGCTCGGCATCACCTTCGAGTTCGTCAACATCGGCGGCGGCATCGGCATCCCCTACCGGCCTGACCAGAAGGCGATGGATCTGGACGTCGTGAGCGACGGCATTCGGGCGGCCTACCGGGAGGTCGTCGAAGGACGCGGCCTCAAGCCGCTCGCGCTCTACATGGAGTGCGGCCGCTGCATGACGGGCCCTTACGGCTACCTCGTCTCGCGCGTCCGCCACATCAAGAACACCTACCGCATGTACGCGGGCCTCGACGCCTGCATGTCGAATCTCATGCGGCCGGCGCTCTACGGCGCGTATCACGAGATCGTCGTGCCCGGCAAGGAGGGGTCGGGCGACACGACGGTCTACGACGTGACCGGCTCGCTCTGCGAGAACAACGACAAGTTCGCGATCCAGCGCGTCCTGCCCGTCCTCGCGCCCGGCGACCTCGTCGTCATCTGCGACGCGGGCGCGCACGGACACGCGATGGGCTTCCAGTACAACGGCAAGCTGCGTTCGGCTGAACTTCTGCTGGAGGAGGACGGCTCGGTGCGCGAAATTCGCCGCGCCGAGACGCTGGACGACTACTTCGCGACATTGGACTTCGAGGCATGACGACGACGGAACTGCTGGCCCCGGCGGGGGATTTCGAGACGGCGCTCGCGGCGTTTGACGCGGGCGCGGACGCCGTCTACTGCGGGCTGTCCGACTTTTCCGCGCGCGCGTTCGCGACGAACCTCTCCGACGCGGAACTCGCGAACCTGGTCGCCTGCGCGCGGGCGAAGGGGCGTCGCGTCTACGTCACGTTCAATACGCTGCTCGACGAGGGCCAGCTGGAGGGCGCGGTTGAGGTGTTGGCGCGTCTGGCGGAGATTGGGCCGGACGGCCTGATCGTGCAGGATCTCGGCGTCGCGAAACTCGTGCGCGAGCATTTCCCGGAACTGGAGCTTCACGCCTCGACGCAGCTGGTCGCCCATAACCTTGAAGGCGTTCTCGCGCTGAAGGAACGCGGCTTCCGTCGCGTCGTCCTCGCGCGCGAGCTTTCCCTTGCGGAAGTGACGACGATTGCCGCCCGCTGTGGCGCGCACAAGATTGCGGCGGACGGGCGTCCGGAGCTGGAGCTTGAGGTGTTCGTCCACGGCGCGCTCTGCTATTCGCTGTCGGGTCTTTGCCTCTACGGTGCGCTTGAGAAGGGGCGTAGCGGGAATCGCGGCAAATGCCCGTACTGCTGCCGGCAGGGTCTTGGCGACCAGGGCGCGGCGGGCGTCGTCTATCCGTTTTCGATGAAGGATCTGCGGCTGGGGGCGGACGCGCGCAAGCTCGTTGAGGCGGGCGTCACGTCGCTCAAGATCGAAGGCCGCATGAAGTCGTCCCTGTATGTCGCGTCCGTGACGCGCCACTACCGCGACATCCTGGACGGTGCGCGCGCGCGCGTCTCGCCCGCCGACCTGGAGACGGTCTTCTCGCGCCGCACGACGGAACTCTATTTCAACGGACGCGGCGAGTCGCCGATCGATGCGCAGTCCCTCGGCCACCTCGGCACGCCCATCGGGACGGTCAAGCGCGTGACGCGCGACCGCGACGGGCGCGCCTGGCTGCGTTTCCACACGGCGCGCGGGCTCGAAAAGCACGACGGCCTCCAGTTTGACGCCGTGGATTCGGACGGCCGCCACTTCGGCCTTGGCATCGTCGAGATGCGCCAGGCGATTTCGCGCCGTCCCGTCTTCGAGGTGAACGCGGGCGTGGACGTCGAGATCCTGCTGCCGGAAGACGGACGCGACGGGCCGTCGGAGCTCGTGTCGGCGCTGAAGCCGGGGATGACGGTCTACTGCTCGATGTCGAATGCCGTCAAGCGGCTCTTCCCGACGCCCTCGTTCCGTCCGAGCGACTATGCGGGCGGCTGTGCGGTGGACGTCGCGGTGACGCTGGCGAAGGACGGCCTGACGGCAGTCGGCGTTGTCGCGGACACGGTACGGCGCGAGGCAGGCGACGCGCGGGAGGCTGTTCGCGGAAACGTGTTCCTTCCGCTGTCGCTGGACGCGGCGCGCGCGCCGGAAAAGACGGCGGCGGCCGTCGAGAAGGCGTTTGCGAAACTGGGCGGCACGGGTTATCGGCTCGGACACCTGACGGTCGAAGACCCGGAGGGCCTTTTCGCGCCGCCGGCGGCGCTCAACGACCTGCGCCGGGATCTCGTCGAGAAACTGGACGCGGCGCGCGACGCCGCGCGGCACGAGCGGATCGCGCGGGCGACGGCGGCGTTTGAGACAATCGAAGGCCCCGGCGCGGCGGCGGCCGTTTCCCGCGTGAAGGTGCGTCCCGGACAGAAGATCCCGAACGGCGACTGGGATGAAGTCATCGTCGCGATCAACGCGGATACGGCGGACGACGTGCCGACGGAGGACGCGTCGGCGGACTTGGGGGAGGAGAGCGGCGAGCGGGACGGGCGGCGACGGATTCGTCTCGCGCTTCCGGTCTACACGGCCGAGCCGTCGTTCAACCGGCTGCGCAGTGCGGTGAAAAGGCTTCTGCGCGCGGGCTATGCGAAGTGGGAATGCGCCGATCTCGCGACGCTGCGGATGCTGCGCGCGCTTGGCGTGACGGACGTCACGGCGGACTGGACGCTGGCTGCGTTCAATGCGCCGGCCTTGGCGGAACTCGCCGCCGGCGGCGTGACGCGGTTTGTCGCAAGTCCGGAGAACGGACGCGAGAACCTTCAGTACCTCGCCGAGTCGGGCTTTGCCGTCGAGTTCCTGACGCAGCAGTCGACGCCGCTCTTCCTCTCGCTCGCCGAGCCGGCATCGTATGCGTCCGAGAGCGTCTGCACGTTCCGAAAGGATGGCCTGTGGGTGACGACGAAGCGCGTGCCGCGCACGTTCGACGTTCCGACGGGCGTCGCGACGCGCCTCGACCTCTCGTGGGAGCCGGACTGTGCTGACTGACACGCTGAAGCGGCTCGCGAAGTTTGCCTGGCTTCTGCCGGGCTTTCTCCTGTGGGCGGCATTCCCGCCGATGGGGGAGGGGGCGGACTGCCTGTTCGCGCTCGCGCCGCTCCTTTGGCTTGCGCGACGCGGACAGCCGGGGCTTGTGGCCAAGCGGTGGTTTCAGAACGGCCTTTTCTTCTGGGTGGCGACGCTGGCGTGGATGCCCGCGATCGTCAAGAACGGCGGCCCGTGGCCGCTCGTCGTCCTCGGCTGGTTCGCCCTCGCGGCCTATTGCGCCGGGTATTTCGCGCTCTTCGGGTGGCTTGCGGCGCGCTATTGGCGCTGGGCGCGCGGCGTTCACGCCGCCGCGCCGGGAGATGGCGGCCTTCTCCTGCGCTTGCTGGGCGTTCTCGTCGTCGAGCCGGTGCTCTGGTGCGGACTTGAACTTGTGCGGTCGCGGCTTTTCGGCGGGTTTGCGTGGAATCCGCTCGGCGTCGTGCCGGCGAACTTCGGCTTCGGCGCGCCGGCGGCCCTCGGCGGGGTCTACCTGCTTTCGGCCGTCGTCCTGCTTGTGAACGGCACGCTTGCCGGCATTGTCGAGCGAATGTGGAAGCCGGCGCAGAGCGGCTTCGCGGGGCTGAAGAAACTGGGCACACTGGAGACGGTCACGGCGTTCGCGCTCATTTGGGCGGTCTATTCGTTCGCCCCAAACGTCCAAACGCCCCCACATCCAACCCCCCAGACCTTTCTCAAAGTCTCTCTCGTCCAGCGGAATTTCCCGTGCGTCTTCAAGGCGCAGGAGGACGATCCGTACACGGTCTACTCGAATCTCCTGCAGAATGTCGCGCTGCTGAAGCCCGACCTGGTCGTCCTGTCCGAAAGCGCGCTGTGCGAGTTCGGGCCTGTCGATCAGCAGGGCGCGTTGCGCTTCGCCGCGTTTGTACGCGCGCAGACGGGGGCGTCGCTTCTCGCGGGCGGGACGCGCTACGCAGAGGGCAGCACCTACAACTCCGTTGCGCTGTACCCCCAAACCCCCGGACTTCCCGACCCCCAGACTTCCAGGCATCTCAACCTCCAGACCTACGACAAAGTCCATCTTGTCCCGTTTGGCGAGTTCATTCCGGGCGACAAGTTGTTCCCGATTTTGCAGAAGCTCGCGCCCGTTGGCTCGTGCACACCGGGCGAGCCGCGTCTCCTCAACGTGACGCTGGCGTCGGGCGAGGTCATCCCTCTCGGCGTTGCGATCTGCTTTGAGGACACGGACGCGGCCTTGGTGCGGACGTTTGCGAAGATGGGGGCGAAAGCCCTTGTCTTCGTGACGAACGACAGCTGGTTTTCGCAGTCGGACGAGCCGCTGGCGCACGCCTGGCAGGCGACGGCGCGGGCCGTCGAGACGGGGCTCCCCGCCGTGCGCGTCGGCAATTCGGGCGTGACCGGGACGATTACGCCGCGCGGCCGGGCCGCGTGGCTGCTGGACACGGAAGGTCGTCCGCTCGTCGATCGTCCGGGCACGATGTTCGACCGCATTCCGATAGGGGAGGGCTTCGCCTTGACGCCCTACGTGCGGTGGGGGGATGCGCCGCTCGGCGTCGCGTTTTTCCTGCTCGTTGGCGGCATGGCCGGCGTAGCCCTTTGGGGAAGACGGCGGATTTGATATAATTTCCGTCCCGTGAGCAATATCCACGTCATTATCGGAGAGGATGATTACCTCGTCGGCGAGGCCGCGAAGAAGGCGGTCGGTGATGGCGTGGGGCTGGAGGTCATCGATTCCGCGAACGCGACGAATGCCGAACTGCAGCTGGCAGACCTGGCACGGACGGAGGAGAGCGTCGCGACGCCGCCTTTTCTCGATCCGAGGAAAGTGACGTGGTGGAAGAACGTCGGATTCCTGCCGGGCGGCAAGGCGTCCGAGGACGTGAAGACGGCGCTGGAGCGCTTCGCGAAGAGACTGGCGGCCGCGCCGCTGCCGTCGAATCAGGTGTTCGTTCTGTCGGGTTCGCGCCTCCTCAAGACGTCCGTCTTCGCGAAGACGCTTCAGACGTGTGCGGAGGTCGTCGTCTTTGCCGCCGAGAAGCCGTGGGAGGCGGCGCGCAACGCGGTCGCGCGTGCGTCTGACTTTGCGCAGGAACTGGGCCTCTCCTTCGCGCCGGGCGTGGCGGAGCGGTTCGTGGCCGTCGTCGGGGCGGATGCGCGGTCGATTCGAAGCGAGCTGGAGAAGATGCGCGCCTATCTTGGGGCGGACGTCTCGGCCGTGACGGCGGCGGACGTGGAGGCGATTTCCTCGCCGGGCGTTGGGGTCGAGCCGTTGCCGTGGGATGTCACGGACGCGATTGGTCGGCGCGACCTGGGCGCCGCGCTTGCGGCGTTGCGTCCGTTCGAGCTTGAGAACGGCTTTGCCGTCTTCATGACGGGCGTCATCGAGCGCTTCTTCCGCCAGCTCCTCGACGTCGCGGCGGGGCGGACGGACGGGATGGCGCCGTTCACGGTGAAGAAGAACGAGGGCTTTCTGCGGAACTGGTCTGTGAACGAACTGCGCGTGGCGCGCGCGCGGTTCGTCCTTTTGCGCGAGAAGGTCGTTTCGGGCGTCGCGAGCGGCGACCTGCTCGTCATCCCGACGCTTGCGCGCGTGATGCGCCGGAGGAATGCGCGATGAGCCGAGAAGTCCTGAATCTCGTCCGTGCCGCCGAGCACGTCCACCTGGAGCCGAACGAACTCAAGCACGTCGCCCAGCGCGGCGAGATCGAGGCGATGAAGCGCGGGGACGACTGGTTCTTCGAGCATCGTGCGCTCGACGAGTGGGCGCAGCGCAACCTCCTGGCGGCGAACGAACGCGATCTCGCCGCGCAGCATCGGGCGATGATGGACGAGAACCGGCGCGCTGCGCATGCGGACTGGGGGGTCGCCGACCTCTTTCATGTCGAGACGATTGACCTGGCGGTTGGTGCGAAGGCGAAGGGCGGGCTGCTGCGCGACATGACGGATCTCGCGGAGAAGGGCGGGCTTGTCTACGATGCCGAGGGGCTGTTCAAGGAACTGGTCGCGCGTGAGGAGGCGGCCTCGACCGCCATTGGCGAGGGCGTTGCGCTGTTGCATCCGCGCTTTCATGACCCGTACCTGTTCGAGGAGAGCTTCGTCGCCTACGGCCGCACGACGCGCCCTGTCTTTTTCGGTGCGCCGGATGGCGAGGGGACGCGCCATTTCTTCCTCGTCTGCTCGACCGACCATGTGGCGCATCTCCACATTTTGGCGCGGCTGGCGATCCTGGCGCACGGCACGGATCTGATTGAGCGGCTGGACGCGGCGGAGGACGCCGAGGCCGTTCTCGCGGCCATCCGCGCGAGCGAGGCCCCGTATTGCACGGCTTAGGCCGGCTCGTTTGACAGGGGTCAGATATTCCGAGCCGTCGTTGAGTCTGTGCGGCGGCGCAGATAGGTCAGGCGGCGAGTTTTAGGCCGACGATTCCGGCGAGGACGAGGGAGGCGGAGACGAGACGGAGGGCTGTCGCCGGCTCGTGGAAGACCAGGATGCCGCATACCACCGCACCGAGCGCGCCGATTCCCGTCCAGATTGCGTAGGCCGTGCCGAGCGGAATTGTCCGCATGGCCCAGGACAGCAACCAGACGGATGCCACCATGCCGATGATGGTGATCGCAGAAGGGATCGGCCGCGTGAATCCGTGCGAAGCCTTCATTGCAACCGACCAGATGACTTCGAAGACGCCGGCGAGAACGAGAACAAACCAGGCCATGGCAAAACTCCTTTTGGGCATTTGGCGGTAGTCTATCACATTCTGAGAGAGCAGGGCAAGGGGGGTTGTGGTATAATACGCCCCCATGTCCGATTTCGTCCATCTCCATCTCCACACGACCTATTCGCTCCTTGACGGGCAGTGCCAGATCGTGCCGCTCGTGAAGAAGGCGCGCAAGCTCGGCATGCCGGCCCTCGCCGTCACCGACCACGGCAACCTCTTCGCGCTCAAGAGCTTCTACGACGAGTGCCGCTCGAAAAAGGAGAAGACGTACGGCGACCTTGCGGGCGTGCACGTCAAGCCCATCCTCGGCTGCGAGGCCTACGTCACCTCGACGGGCGACTACAAGACGCGCGACAAGTCGGAATACCGACACCACCTCTGCCTCCACGCGATGAACCTGACGGGCTACCATAACCTCGTCAAGCTCATCAGCGAAGCCCACATCAGCGGTTTCTACATGCGGCCGCGCATCGACCATGCGCTTCTGGAGAAGTATCATGAGGGCCTGCACTGCTCCGCCGCGTGCATCGCGGGCGAAGTCGCGCGGGCGATCGACCAGGGCCGCATGGACGAGGCCGAGCGCGTCGCAAAATGGTACAAGGATCTCTTCGGCGAGAACTACTCGCTGGAGGTCATGCTCCACAAGGCCGCGAAGTCCGGGCCGGACGTTCCGCTGTCCGCGCAGAACGAGTTCGCCGACCTCTACCAGCGCCAGCTGAAGGTCGTGCGCGGCATGCTCGCGCTCGGCAAGAAGCTCGACATCCGCGTCGTCGCGACGAACGACGTCCACTTCCTCGACGCGGACGACGACGACTCGCACGACGTCCTCCTCGCGCTCTCGACGGGCAAGAAGATGTCCGACGAGAAGCGCATGGTCTACACGGGCCAGGAGTATTTCAAGACCGAGGCGGAGATGCGCGCGCTCTTCGCGGAGAACCCGGAGCTGATCGCGAACACGAAGGAGGTCGCCGACCGCATCGAGGAATACGACCTCGATTCGCCGCCGATCATGCCGAAGTTCGCGATTCCGATCTCGTTCGGCACGGAAGAGGGCTATGCGAAGGAGTTTGACGAGGCGAAGCTGAAGGCCGAGTTCAATGTTCAGAAGGAGGGCAACTTCGACCGTCTCGGCGGCTACGAGAAGGTGCTGCGCATCAAGTTCGAGGCGGACTACCTCGCCGACCTCGTCTGGAAGGGCGCGGCGACCCGCTGGGGCGACGCGGACGGGCAGATTCCTGAACCCGTGCGCGAGCGCGTCCAGTTCGAGCTGGACACGATCAAGCTCATGGGCTTTCCCGGCTACTTCCTCATTGTGCGCGACTACATCCGCGCGGCGCGCGAGGAGTGCGGCGTATGGGTGGGCCCGGGGCGCGGCTCGGCCGCCGGCTCGGCCGTCGCGTACGCGCTTTGGATCACGAACGTCGATCCGCTCAAGTACGACCTCCTGTTCGAGCGATTCCTGAACCCCGACCGCATCTCGATGCCGGATATCGACGTCGACTTCGACGACGCGGGCCGCGAGCGCGTGCTCGACTACGTCACGCGCAAGTACGGCGCCGACCACGTTGCGCACATCGTGACGTTCGGCCAGATGGCCGCGAAGTCGGCGATCAAGGACGTCGGGCGCGTGATGGACTATCCGCTCCCCGACACGAACAAGCTCGCCTCCTACGTCCCCGACACGCCGAAGATCAACTTCAAGAAGGCGCGCAAGGAGTCGCCCGACCTTGAGGCCGCGTTCAACTCCGAAGACCCGGTCGTCCACAAGCTCATGGAGCGCGCGGGGCGGCTGGAGGGCTGCATCCGCCAGCCGGGCGTCCACGCCTGCGGCGTCATCATCTCGCGCGACCCGATCGCGGAGACGCTGCCCGTCATGCCGACGCCGGAGAAGAGCGGCGCGAAGGGCAAGGGGAAGGGCGCGGCGGACGGCGTCGGCGCGGAAGACAAGCTTCTGACGACGCAGTACGACGGGCATTTCGTCGAGCCGGTCGGCCTGCTCAAGATGGACTTCCTCGGCCTCAAGACGCTGACGGTCGAGAAGGAGTGCGTCGCGCTCCTCGGCAGGGACAACCCGCGCGTCCCGGAGGCGATCCGCAACGCCGACGGCGAGCTTGACACCGACAAGATCCCGGACGACGACAAGGAGACGTACGCGCTCTTCGGGCGCGGCGAGACGACGGGACTCTTCCAGTTCGAGTCGATGGGGATGAAGAAGTACCTCATGGCGCTCCAGCCCGAGAAGCTGACGGATCTCGTCGCCATGAACGCGCTCTACCGTCCCGGCCCGATGGCGTACATCCCCGACTTCATCGACCGCAAGCAGGGGCGCAAGCCCGTCGTCTACGACCACCCGGAGATGGAGAGCCGCCTGAAGGACACGTACGGCATCACCGTCTACCAGGAGCAGGTCATGCTGCTCTCGCGCGACCTCGCCGGCTTTACGCGCGGCGAGTCGGACAAGCTCCGCAAGGCCATGGGCAAGAAGCTCATGGACATCATGGCCGAGCTGAAGGCGAAGTTCATCAAGGGCTGTCTCGCGAACCCGAAGTTCATGACGGGAACGGCGACGGTCGAGGGGCGCGCGCTTGACCTCACGAAGGAGGACGACGCGAAAGTCCTCATCGAGAAGATCTGGAAGGACTGGGAGGCGTTCGCCTCGTATGCGTTCAACAAGTCGCATTCCGTCTGCTACGCCTGGGTCGCCTATCAGACGGGCTACCTGAAGGCGCACTATCCGGCCGAGTTCATGTGCGCGCAGATCTCGTCCGAAATCGGCAACTTCGACAAGCTTCCCGGCTTCGTCGCCGAGGCGCGCGACATCGGGCTGGAGCTCCTGCTTCCGGACGTGAACGAGTCTGGCGCGCGCTTCGTGCCGGCGAAAGGGTCGAAGGGCATCCGCTACGGGCTGGGCGGCATCAAGGGCGTCGGCAGCGCGGCGGCCGAGGCGATCGTCGCCGAGCGCGCGGCGAACGGGCCGTACACGGGCTTCCTGGACTTCTGCCTCCGCCTTGGCGGCTCGAACCTCGTCAACAAGCGCGTCCTCGAGAACCTGACGCGCACGGGCGCGTTCTCGACGCTGGAGCCGAACCGTGCGAAGCTCTTCCTCAACATCGAGTACGCGCTCAAGAAGGCGCAGCTGCGCGCGAAGGAGAAGGCGAGCGCGCAGACGAGCTTCTTTGACCTGATGGCGGGCGGCGACGAGAAGGCGGACGATTCGGAGCTCGCGGACGCGCCGCCGTTCGCGCCGGCGGAAGACCTCAAGAACGAGCGCGACCTCCTCGGCGTCTACATTTCGGGCGACCCGATGGCCGCGTGCCGCCATTTCCTCGGCGACCTCTCCGTCGTGCACGTCGACCGCGAGGGCGCGGCGAACCTGCCGTTCTCGCTCGACAAGATCGCGAAGAAGCCGAAGGAGGAGGACGAGGCGGCGGACGAAGACCCGGTGGCGGAAGACGCCGCGCCGACGGCGGCCGGGGCGGCGGAAGAGGCGGACGACGAGGACGCGGCCGTTGCGCAGTCGGAAGACGACACGTCGATCGAGGGGCTGCTGAAGCAGTCCGATCCGCAGGACTGGCCGCTCAAGTCGATGGCGCGCGGCATCGTCCGCGCGAAGGGCGAGGTCTCCTGGAGCGACAAGGCGGCGTTCGACAAGGCGGTGAACAAGGAGAAGGCGCGGCTCAAGAAGCGCGTCGATCCGATTCTCCTCAAGAAGCTCGACGTGCGGGCCGTCGGCATCCTCACGGCCTGTTCGGTGAAGACGCCAAAGCCGCGTCCCGACGGGACGGTCGGCCAGAAGTGGGCGATTCTCGGACTGGACGACGGGTGCGGGCACGCGGAGGGCGCGGCGTTCGCGAAGGTCTGGGAGAAGTGCAGTTCGCTGGAGGCGAAGGTCGATTCGCTCGTCCTCGTCTGCGGCGAACTTGCGCACAAGACGACCTACGCGAAGGAGGACGTGCACCGCGAGAATCCGCAGGTCGGCGACCTGAACTTTACGGTCAAGGAGGCGTATCCGCTCGAAGAGGCGATGCCGCTTCTCTCGCAGGGGCTGCGTCTGCGCCTCGCCTACGACGATCCCGGACTCAAGAAGAAGGTCGAGGCGATCCGCGCCGTCCTTCTGAAGAATCCGGGGTCGCTCCCCGTCTTCCTCGACTTGCACTATCCGGACGGGCGCGTCGTCGAGATCGACCTGGGCGCGCAGTTCCGCATTTCGGTGAACCTCACGTTCCTTTCGGAGCTGGACAAGGTCGTGCCCGCCGCCGACGCGACGTTCGGACTCGATTCGCGCCTGTCGCTTGAAGTCCGCGAGCCTCCGCCGTGGGCGTGAGGCGCGGGCCTAGACGACGGGGCGGATGTATTTCGCCTTGATGGCGCGCCACAGGACGACGCAGAAGGCGGAGAGCGGAATCGCGAGCAGCATGCCGAGCACGGGGCCGAGCACCGTCGACCAGAAGAAGAAGCTGAAGATGACGCCCGCGTAGCCGAGGCCCGTCTTGTTCCCCTGGATGCGCGGCGTGATCAGGTAGCCGTCCAGGAACTGCCCCGTGAGCCAGACGGCCAGCACGAGGAGCAGGCGCGTCAGGGAGCCGCCGTGCGGAAAGTAGGCAAGCGGGAGCGCGAGCGGCAGACAGACGACCGAGCCGAAGAGCGGAATCAGGTTCAGTACGCCCAGCACAAAGCCGACGAGGAAGCCGTAGGGAAGCCCGACAAGCCAGAAACCCGTGCCGTAGAGAAGGCCCTCGATGAGGCAGATGACGGTCTGCCGCTGGAAGAACGAGACGAGGATCTCGATGAAGGAATCGACCTGCGCGGCGAGGAAGTCTCGCGTCTCCGGCTTGAAGAACGGCAGGTGCGCGACGATTTCGCGTCCGCGCCGGTCTTTCGTCATCAGGAAGAAGACGAAGAAGATCAGCGTGACGAGCGCCGAGAGGACGCCCGTCAGGCACTTGAGCGCGCTTGTCCCCGCCTTGAGGGCCGTTGCGCCGTACTTCGCGTAGGCGTTGCCGAGGTCGTCGGGCCAGCCGAACTGGGCGAGCAGGGCGTGGAACTTCGGGAACGTCGTCTGGAACCAGGAGATGACCTGGTGGACGAGGGCCGGGCCTTGCGTGATGAGGTTCGAAATCTGGTCAATGATGACGGCGCCCGCATACCAAAGCAGGAGGCCGAGCGGCAGGAAGACCGTCAGGAGCATGGCGACGAGCGCGAGGGACGGGTTCTTCACAAGGTTCTTCCACCAGCCGTAGTAGGGCTTGAAGAAGATCGCGAGGAAGAAGCCGAAGAGGACCGGCACGATGGCCGCCGAGGCGAAGGCGAGGGCCTTCAGCACGCCCCAGGCGATGGCGGCGACAAACGCGGCGACGACGGCGACCGAAACGGACGTCAGCCCGTTTGCAATCACCTTTTTCTGAGTTTCCGTCAATTCGATCATGTGGGCATTATACCACAAATGGCCTCGCGTCCGTTATGGTATAATTACGAAAAAAGACTTGAGTTGACACAATCGACACAATGCTGAATTCACTTTTACTGGCCGCGCTCGTCGTTGCGCACGATCCCGGCTATTACACGTCGCTTGCGAACCACGTCCGCCGCTGGCTGGGGCAGGAGCAGGTGGCGGCCCGCGTCGTGACGCCGCGCGAGATGTCGGCCGCGCTCGCGTCGGAGCGCATCGCCTTTCTCGTCGGGTTCGCGAATCCGACGGCGGCGGAGATGAAGACGCTTCGCGCGTTCCGTGCGCGCGGCGGCAAGCTCGTCGTCTTCCATTCCGCGTCGCCGGCCTTGGCCGACCTCCTGGGCGTGAAGCCCGTTGGCTATGCGTCCGCGCCCGTGCCGGGCGCGTACAGCCGCATGGTCTTCGCGGCGGGCGCGCCCGCCGGCGCGCCGACGTCCATCCGCCAGACCTCGACCGTCCTTCAGCGCGCGCGCCCGATTGCCGGGCGGTCTCGGACGGTCGCGACATGGGCCGACCGCGCGGGCCGCTCGACGGGCGAGCCGGCGTGGCTCGCGTCGGACGCCGGGTTCTGGATGACGCACGTCCTTCTGGCGGACGGCGACGAAGACCAGAAGGCGCGGCTTTTGGGTGCGCTTGTCGGCGCGGCCGATTCGTCGGCCTGGAGCCTCGCGGGGCATCGGCGGCGGGTGAGCGAAAAGGCCGCCGCGACGCGCGCGTATGCGCTTCGGCAGGTTCCGCGCGCGGGGGAGATCCACGCGACGTGGGACCATTCGGGGTGCGGCCTCTATCCCGGCGACTGGGGCAAGACGATGCGCGTCCTGCGCGAGGCGCGCGTGACGGACCTCTTCGTCAATGTCGCGGGCGCGGCGTTCGCCCACTATCCGAGCGCCGTCCTGCCGCGCTCGAAGACGCTGGCGCAGGAAGGCGACCAGATGGCCGCCTGCCTCGCGGCGGCGCGGGGGACGGGCGTGCGCGTTCACGCCTGGATGATCTGCTTCTCCGCGACGCGCGGCGCGCCCGCGACGCTGGACGACTTCGCGCGGCGCGGCTGGCGGCTGAAGACGCCGAAGGGCGCGCTCACGGACTACCTCGACCCGTCGAACGCGCAGGTGCGCGGGCGCGTCCTTTCGGCGCTTGACGAACTGCAGGCGCGCTATCCGGCGCTCGCGGGCATTCATCTCGACTTCGTGCGCTGGGGCGACGCGGCGGCGAAGCCCCGGAACGCGGCGGCGGTCGTCACGCAGTTCGTCGCCGAGGCGCGGCGGCGCGTCCGGAGTCCGAAGTGGCTGACGGCGGCCGTCTACGGCAAGTACCCGGCCTGCGTCGCGACGGTCGGGCAGGACTGGCTCGGCTGGCTGGATGCGGGGCTGGTGGACTATCTCGTGCCGATGGACTACTGCGAGTCGAACGCGAAGCTCGACGAGCTCCTCGCGCAGCAGGCGACGCCGCGAAGCCACGCGCGCCGGATTGTCGTCGGCCTCGGCGTGACGGCCAACGAGTCGCGGCTGGACGCGCGGCAGGTCATCGAGCAGATCAACCTGACGCGCACGTACGGCTTCGCGGGCGTTTCGCTCTTCGACCTCGACACGACGCTGGAGAAGTCGGTCTTCCCCTATCTGAAACTCGGCATCTGGTGAGGCGGCGATGGCAGGCGATTTGACCCGGTTTTCGGTTTCGCGCGTGACGCGCTTCTACGTTCCGCTCCTGCTGCAGGGGTTCTCGCAGTCGCTTTCCTATCCGCTCGTCGCCGGCATCGTCACGCATGGCGCGCAGGGCGTCAACGCGCTCACGGCCTTCAGCCAGGGGCAGATGATCATGTTCATGATCGGCGCGCTGGGCGGCGGGCTCGTCACGACGGGGCTGGTCTTCGCGAAGACCTACTTCGGCTACGTCACGTTCAAGCGGCTCAACGCGCTCATGATGGCGGCCCTGCTCGCGCTCCAGTGCGTGCCCGCGTTGCCGGGGCTGGGCGACTGGGTCTTCGGCGGGTTCTTCCGCCTGCCGCCCGACCTTGCGGTCGTCGCGCGCGAGACGCTGCTCTGGGGCGTCTTCATGAACGCGGGGTTCTTCCTCCGCAACGTGCCGATGGTCGTGCTCTTCAACAACCTCGAAAGCGGCAAGTCGAACAACGCGACGCTGGCGCGCATCTCCGTGACGCTCGGCTTCTCCGTCGTCTTCCCGCGCATCGGCCTCGTCGGCCCGTCCTGGGGACTGTTCGCGCTCACGGTCGGCGTCTGGGTCGAGACGCTTCTCACGTGGCTCTACGCGCGGCCCTATGTCGCGCAGCTCCCGAACCGGCCGGACGGCGCGGACGCGCACCGTCGCCACGCCGCGCTCCTGCCGTCCCCCGCCGCGCTTCTCGCCGAGCAGTTCAGTTTCACGCTGCCGCTTGCGCTCGGCGGCTTTCTGCTCGCGAGCGCGCCGCTCGTCGTCGCGGCGTTCGTCGCGCGCACGGCGCACGCGGCGGACATGCTGGCGATCCACTACGTCACGCTCGGCGTCGCGAACCCCGTCGCGTTCGCCGCGCTGAAGCTCCAGACGGTCTCCGTCAAGTTCACGCCGGAGTATCCCGGCGACCGTCGGCTTCTCGCCTACGCCGTCGTCGCGGGGCTGTGCCTGGGGATCATTCCGTTTCTCTTCGCGACGCCGCTCGTCGGCGACTGGTACTTCGGCACGTTCCAGAACGTGCCCGCGCGCATCCGCCCGACGGCGCGGCTCGCGATCGGGATCTATTCGCTCATTGCCGTCATCCATGCCGTGCGCGCCCGAATCGAGGGCGTCGCCGCCGCGCGGAGGCGTCCGAAGGCGGTCATGTGCGGGCAGATCGCCTACACGCTCTCCCTCTTCGCGACGCTCGCGCTGCTCTTGCCGCTCGGCGTCCCCGGCTGGGCGATGGCCGTCACGGCGATCTTCGTCGCGCCGATCTGCGTGACGCTCACGGTCTATGCGGCGTTGGCCGTGCCGGCGCGCGGTCGACGCCTGACGCGCGGCGCGCTCGCCTCGCTCGCCGCCGGCGCGTTTCTCGTGGCGTGGCCGGCTTTCGCGTCCGCAGACGAGATGGTCGATCGGATCGATCCGCTGATTGGCGCCGTGACGTATCCGCCGGCGGATCTGGCGGGGCGCAACAAGGGGGATGGCGCGATCCACGGCTGCGGCAAGACGTTCCCCGGCGCGGCGACCCCGTTCGGGCAAGTCCAGCTTTCGCCCGACACGGTCACGGGCGGCGACAACGGGTCGGGCTATTCCTATCCGATGCGGACGATCGAGGGCTTCAGCTTCCTCCACATGAGCGGCGTCGGCGCGTACGGCGAGTTCG
>CAYQUI010000030.1:0-11460 GCA_964420685.1 uncultured Lentisphaeraceae bacterium
CGGGCGCAAACCCCATGCCCCAGCACCAGAGAAACGTTTCCATCGAGTTGTCCGGCCGCGTGTTCGCGCCGCCGCCCCGGTGGATCTGGCTGCGGAACAGCCCTTTTTCACGCGGAATCGGCGCCGGCTTCGCCCATTCGCCCGCAACCGCGCCCAGCGCCGCCGCGCACACGCACACCATCATCATCGTCTTCATCTGATCTTTCCTCCTGGTTTTTTGTTTTTTGACTACATCTCCGAAACGAGCACGCTCGACCCGACCGGCATGAGAAGTTCGAGCTCCGTCTGGTCGGACGCGCCGAACGCGATGCCTAGCGACTTCCAGAACGCGGACGCGGCACGCGGCAGCTCATAGGCCCCCGCCTTGCCCGTCGGCGGCTTCACGAGATCGTAGCGCTTGAAGAACTTCTCCTTCAGCAGAAGATCGGCCGTCCGCGTCCGCCGATGGACGACGAGCGTGAAGCGCGGATGCGCCATCACGTAGACCTTCGCGCCCAGGCGAACCGTCCCGACGTCCCCGCCATTCAGCCGCGCGAACGAGGCAAAGGTCGAGCCGTTTTCCGCCGCAATGCGCGAGGCGGAATCGCCGCGCCGCACCTCGACTTGCCGTACCCAGAGCGGCGTCTTCCGCTCGAAAAGCCGCCGCATGTTCAGCGTGCCCAGACGACGCGCCAGCGCATCGTCCAAATCGGCCGCCGGCGAGCCGGGCAACGCGCGGATCTGCTCGATCGTCGAGACGGCCATCTCGACATCGCGCCGCCGCTCGGCCTCCTCCAGCCGCAGCAGCAGGTTGCGCACGCGCGGCGGCCGCCTCTCCACCTCGTCGCGGCCGACGGGCGGCACGGCTGGAGGCAACGGCTCCACCGGACGCGCCGGCGTCCCGGAGGGCGCGGACGGAGGCGCGACGGGCGACATCTCACCCGCCGCCTCAGAGTCTTCTTGCGCCGCCGCACGGTAGCGGCGCGCCCACGTGACGGAAAACGAGACAATCGCGACAAGCCCGACGACGAGCACAATCCAACCAAGGCCGGACGACTTGGGCTCGTCCTGCCGGGGATTCCATTCGAGGCCGTACTTGCCGCGCTTGAGCGACATCGCCCCTTACTTCTGAGCCGACGCCTCCGTCGGGACAACGCCCGAGACGCAGCTGCGCGCGATCTCAACCGTCGTGCCGGGGCAGATCTCGACCTTGAACGTCTTCTCCGTCGCCTCCTGAATCGTGCCCATGAGGCCGCCCGCAAAGACGATCTTCGCGCCCGCGCGGAGTTCCTCGATCATCTTCCGACGCTCCTTCTCCTTGCGCTGCTGGGGACGGATCATCATGAAGTAGAAGATCGCGAGGATGAGGAGCATGGGGACGTACATTCCCATGCCGGCGGCCTGGGGCGCGGGCGCGGCGGGCGCCGCGTCGCAAAGCATCAGTGCAGTGTTCATTTTTTTCCTTTCGGTCTTTGATGTTTGGATGTTTGGAGGTTTGGGGGTTGGGGCGTCAGTTCGTGTAGGCGCGGGCTTCGGCCAGGAAGTCGGCGAACGTGTCTGCGGCCAGCGACGCGCGCAAATCGGCCATGAAGCGGTTGAGCGCGCGGACATTGTGGATGGTGAGCAGCCGAAGGCCAAGGATCTCGTTGCAGGAGAGGAGGTGGCGGATGTAGCTGCGCGAGAAGTTCTGGCAGCAGTAGCAGTCGCACCCCTCCTCGACCGGGCCCGGATCGCGCGCCCACTTCGCCGCCTTGATCGCGACGTTGCCGTGGCGCGTGATCGCCGTGCCGTGGCGCGCGATGCGCGTCGGGATGACGCAGTCGAACATGTCCACGCCGCGCGCGACGCACTCGGCCATCTGGTGCAGGACGCCCAGCCCCATCACGTAACGCGGACGATCCTTCGGCAAGTACGGCACGCTCGCCTCGACGGCCTGGTACATGAAGTTCTCCGGCTCGCCGACGGAAACGCCGCCGATCGCGTAGCCGTCGAAGCCGATCTTCACCAGATCTTCCGCGCAGTGGCGGCGGATGTCGTCGTAGACGCCGCCCTGCACGATGCCGAAGACCATCTGCCCCTCGGCGTGCGGCTCGTCCTTCGAGCGCTGCGCCCAGCGAATCGTCCGCGCAACCGACGCCTCGGCGCGCGCGCGGTCGCACGGGTACGGCAGACATTCGTCGAAGACCATCGCGATGTCGGAACCGATGACGCGCTGCATCGCCATCGACTCCTTCGGGCCCAGGAAGAACGCATGCCCGTCGAGATGCGACTGGAAGTGGCAGCCCTCCTCCGTGAACTTGCGCATCTTCGCGAGCGAGAAGACCTGAAAGCCGCCGGAGTCCGTGAGGATCGGCCCGTCCCAGCGCATGAACTTGTGAAGCCCGCCCGCCGCCGCAATCACCTCCGGGCCCGGACGCAGCAGGAGATGGTAGGTGTTGCCGAGGACGACCTGCGTTTCGAGCGCGACGAGGTCGCGCGGCTCGAGCGCCTTCACCGTGCCGAGCGTTCCGACGTCCATGAACACGGGCGTCTCGACGATTCCATGCGCTGTCGTCAGACGTCCCAACCGCGCCTTCGTGTGCGCATCTTCCTTTAGTATCTCAAAACTCACGGCGCGTATTGTATCAAAAAAACGCGCCCCCCACTTGCGGGAAAACCGAAAATTGTGTATCATTCACCTCACAACTTCTCAAAGAGGTATCAAACAGCTATGAACAAACTCCTGCACGTCCTCGTTTACGTGTTCCTGGCGCTCGCTGCGGCGGCGCTTTTCTTCGAGCTCCAGCTCAACTCGAAGCGCACGCTTCTGACAGACCGCAATCGGCTGCAAGAAGACTACCTCGTCAAGATTGCCCGCACGATCGAGAAAGCGGACCCCGCGAAGGACATGTCGCTGGAAATCAAAAAGGACAACTCGCCCGTCGAGGCGCGGATCGTCGATTCGCCCGACATGAACAACGTGCTGGAAGACTACAACGGCGCGCTTGAGCAGACGCGCACGGGCGACGACGTCACCTACAAGTGGGGCGAGAACGAGCGTCGGCAGCTCCGCGAGGTCTACGCGCGGGACGTGAACGGCGAACCGCTCATGGACGGGACGCAGCCGCTCATGCGCGGCCCCGGAACGGAAGACGAGCTTCTGGGCAAACTCTTCGAATCCGCGAAGGCCCAGCAGGCGCGGCTCAACACGACGCGCGCGGCGTTGGCTGACCTGCGCGCCAAGCTTGAGGCGGCCGTCACCGAGATCAACCGCCTGAAGCCCGACGCGCGTCAGGACAAGGTGACGATCGCGGAACTGAAGGACAAGATTGCCGAAATCGAGCAGAGCCGCGACAAGGCGCAGAGCGAGGTGACGAAGATCAAGTCCCAGATCGACGAACTCAACGGCGAGATCGCCTCGAAGAACGACGAGATCCAGAAAAAGGACGAGGATCTCGAAGCCAAGAACGAGGAGATTGCCAAGGCGAAGCAACTCAACGAGAACCTGCGCAAGATGCTCCAGCAGTCCATCCAGACGCAGGGCACGGCCTCGGCCGCCGGCGCGGGCACGGCCGTCACATCCCTGCCGGCGGGCGACAAGGGTCGCATCGTCGAGGCTGACAACGAGAGAATGTTCGCCATCATCGCGTTCACCGAAGAGGCGATGAAGGAACTCAAGGGCGAAGACCTCTCGAAGCCGCTGCCGGCCCTTGACCTGGGCATCAAGCGTGGCAACACGTTCGTCGGCCGTGTGCATCTGCGTCAGGAGGTCAAGGGCAAGCCCTACGTGATTTGCGACATCCTCGGCGCATGGGCGCAGGACAAGATTGCCGAAGGCGACACGGTCTTTGCCGACTGATGAAGACGCTGGCGTTCGCTGTGGTCGGGTTGGCGCTGTCGCTCCTTGCGGGCTGCATCGCCGACTCGGCGGAGGATTCGGACCTTCCGTGGGCCTCCAACAAGAGTTGGGAAGGCATCGCGCCGATTGCGCCGTCCGTGATGGACAGGTATGAGTAAAGAGGTTTGGAAGTTTGGGGGTTTGGAGGTTTGGGGTGATCGCGGGTTTGGAGGTTTGACGGATGATTGAGAATCAGTCCCTGATTGCAACGGAAGGCGGCGTTCGACTGGACGCCGCCCTTCTTCATGCCTTTCCGACGACCACGCGCAACTTTGTCCGAGAAGCCATTGCGTCCGGGCGCGTCTGCGTCAACGGACGGCACGCCACAAAGGGACAAAAACTGCGCGGCGGCGAGACGATTGCCGTCACCGAACTCCTTGAAGCCCGCGATAATCTCGTCTCTCCCTGCGGGGTCTGTCCCCCGCCCGTCTTTGAAGACGCGAGCGTTCTCGCGTTTGACAAGCCGGCCGGGCTTCCCGTCCAGCCGCTCTCCTGCCATGAGACGGGCACGCTCATGAACGCCGTGGCGACACGCTATCCGGACTGCCGTGCGCTCGGACCCGAACTGACGGCTCTCGGCGAAAGCCCGCTCATGGCCGGCGCCCTGCACCGAATTGACGCCGACACGTCTGGCCTTGTCCTCGTCGCGCGCACCGCCGCCGCATTCGCGAACCTGCGTAGCCAATTCGCAGCGCAATCCGTCCGCAAGACCTACCTCGCGCTCGTTGAAGGGACGGTTGCCGTCGGCGGAACGCTTGAGAACGACCTTGCCCACGACCCGACGCTTCCCTTCTGCCGGATGATCGACTTCAACCACAACCGCCTGACGCGCGCCCAGCGCGAGGGACTGAAGCCGCTTCACGCCGTGACGCAGTTCAAGCCGCTCGGCTACACGACCGCCGAGAACGAGCCGAGAACGCTGCTGGAAGTGACCATCTACACAGGCGTCACGCACCAGATCCGCGCGCAGCTCGCCCTCGCGGGGATTCACATCGTGAACGATCGCCTCTACGGAGCCTTCGCCGTCGAGAACCAAGTCGGCCATTGCCTACACGCGCTGGCCGCCGCATTCGCGCACCCTGCCACAGGAACGCCGACCGAGATCCGCACGCCCTACCCTGACTGGGCCTGACGCGCATCCAGCTCGCGGATGAGGGCCGTGCGGTCAACGAAGTAGCCGTTCTCCGCGCGGATGAGCGCGAAGTCCATCACGCCGTACATGACCTGCGTCACCATCTCCATGCCGCGTATTACACCAGACTTTGCTGCCGCTCCTGGAAATCCAAAGAACGGAAACCGCAACGTTCGAGCCGACCAGGTCCGGCAGCCGCTCCTGCAGAAAACGCTTTCCCGAATCCGGCCCCAACACGAAGAGCGTGGTTGACAGGCCATCTGCCCACATCGCCGACGGACATTTCACCGTCACGGACGCGACTTCGTTCGAGACGGAGAACCCCGTCCGCCCGTCGCGAATGTGCTTGCCGCGAAAGTACTCCGCGCTCGTCGCCAACGCCTCGCCGGCGCGGAGCGTGACAACGTCGGCGATGCCCGTGCCCAGCGGATTGCGGATGCCCACCGTCCAGTCGCCGCGCACGGCCTTCACGTTGCCGCCGAGATCGACCAGGAGATCGTCGTTCGCGTCCCGCAGGGAATCCGCCGCGACATCGACGGCAAAGCCTTTGGCGATGGCCCCGAAGTCGAGGCTGTCCGCACCGCGCCAAGCCGGGTTAAACGCCCCGTCCGACGCCGCGCACAGCCGCATCGCCGCCTCCCAGCAGGGCTGGCCAAACGCCGACACGCGGCCAAGGCGGCGAAGGGCCGAATTCGGATCAAAGCGGCTGAACTCGGACTCGACGCGCTGAAAGGCGTCCTGCGCGGCTTGGCGTGCATCCGCAAGATCGCCGCCACGCCCCTGCACGGCCGCAACCGTCCCCATCGCCGTCCATTCGACGCGATCGACTGGCCGCGCACAGCCGCCCAGAATCAGAAACGCCAGGCTAAAGCACGGCCACTTCATCGGGCGCAAGAACCGTCAGCGAAATGTCCGGCCGCCGCAGTTCGGCAAGCGTCTCGCGCATGGACTGCTCGGCCAGATGCGGCGCATTGCAGTCACGCGAGAGATGGGCGAGCGCCAGCCGCTTCAGACGCGGCGAGGCGAACTTCCGCACAAACGCACACGCCTGGTCGTTCGAGAGGTGTCCACGCGGCCCGGCAATGCGCTGGACAAGATACGGCGGCCGGCCCGACTGGCGCAAGAGCACGGGGTCGTGGTTCGACTCCAGCGTCGCGCAGTCGGCCTCGGCGAACCGAACGCCAATCGAATCGAGCGGCGTTCCGATGTCCGTTCCGTGGAAATACGTCTCGTCGCCGCGCACCAGATAGCCGACCGGATCGACCGCATCGTGCGGAATCGAAAACGGCAGGACGGAGAACGGCCCAACGTCAAACGCCTGCCCGTTCTCGAAGCAGACGAACGCCGCCTCCGCCAGCCCGAGGTCGGCGGCGACCGCCTCCGCCGTCATCGCATTCGCGAAGACGGGGACGTCTACGCAGTTCAAAAGGCGTTTCAGCCCCGCAACATGATCTGCATGGTTGTGCGTGACGAGGACGGCACAGAGCGTCGAAAGGTCGAACGCCGCCTTCAGGCACTTGCAGCTGACGCCACAGTCAATCAGAAGTGCCACCCCGTCCTGCTCGACGAGGTAGGCGTTCCCCTTGGAACTTGACGCGATCGGACGAATGCGCACGACCGTCAGACCGACACGGCGCGGGACTGTCCGCGATTGTCAAAGCAGCTGAGCGGCGTGACGACGAACCGCTCCAGCTTCCCTGCCGTGCCCTTCGCCAGTTCCGTGTCCTTGACGAGGTAATGCGTCGGCGCACCCGCCAGGGTCAAGGGCATGTTGTACTTCGCGTCATAAGCGCGGAAGACGAGCGGCTGTCCGCCCTCCTTCTTGAGACCCGTCGCAATCTCGTACCGAAACGCGCGCACACGGCCCGCCGAAGCCGACGGGATCGACAGAAGCCAGCCGTCCTTCTCGCGGCGACACGTCACCTGCGCCTCAAACGGGAACTCCGGCGCCTCGCCCTTTGCCTGGCGCAGTTCAAAGGAAAACGGCTTTTCCGCCGCAACCGGAAGCGGCACGACCCAGTCGTCTCCGAGCGAGGCGTCATGCAGGAAGTCCCGCCGCACGAACACCATTCGGTCGTCGTAGACCTTCAGCAGAAGACCCTGCCGCTGCTCGTACCCGTCAACCCTCCCGCCATACCGAAGCGAGGCCGTGCCGACCGAGGTGAAAGCCCCCTGCCAGATGGAACGCTCGTCCGTGAGCGACGTATGCGAATGCCCCGTCAGGGCGACCGCATTCGGAAACGCCGAGAGCGCCCGCGTCGCATAACCCTTGTCCGGACACCAGGCCTCCGAACCGTAAACCGTGTCCTTCGGATGGCAATGCTGGATGAAGAAGAACGGGCGATCCCGACGCAGCCGGCCCGCATTCGTCCGAAACCAGTCCTCGACTTCGGGAATGCCGTCCCACGGATTCTTTCCGAGGCTCCAGTGTGCGCCGACGAACTGGTAGCCCCTCACGCTCTTGAGCCAAATCGGCGCATAGTCCTCGCGAAAGACCCGTTTCCAGGCCGCCGCCGGATCACGACGAATCAGTTCCGCCTCGAACGACGGCCGATGGAAATAGCGGACGTCAAACTTGTCGTACGTCTGACCCTCGAAGTCGTGGTTTCCATAGACGAAAAGCTGCTCGACCGGACGGCCATCACGCCTTGACCGTCCGTCGGGGAAGACGCGAAACCATGCCTCGCCCACGCATTCAAGCTGGTTGATCATGCCATTTTCGACCATGTCGCCCGCGAGCACGACGCCATCGACGCCCTGCGCGTCAAACCAGCGCAGCGTCTTCTCGAACTGCGCCGTGTCGCCGAACTTCCGGAAGTCGCCCTTCGCGGCATCAACGTGAATGTCGCTGATGACGCCCAAGGTCAGGTTTGCGCCATCGCCGGAAAGCAGGCCCGTCGGCGCGCGAAACGCCCGGCAGCCAGCCAACGCGCCAAGCGAAAGCGTGCCGCCGAGAAACGAGCGGCGCGACATCGTATTCACAACCATCGTGCTTTTCATGACTGTCTCCTTTTTGGGGTTCGTTTTCGTGTTTTCCGTCAGCCCCGCGCAAACGCGCGGTGCGCAATGTCCTTGCGGTAGAACTGGCCGTCGAAGGAAATCTCCGAGATACGCGCATAAGCCGCATCGACGGCCGCGCGCAGCGTTGCGCCCAGCCCCGTCACGGACAGGACGCGCCCGCCCGCCGTGACGACGTTCGCGCCCTCGGCCTTCGTTCCGCAGTGGAAGACAAGGCTGTCCGCAGAGTCGTTCGCAGCCCCCAGGCCCGAAATGGTCTTGCCCTTCTCATAAGCGCCCGGATAGCCGCCCGACGCGAGGATGACCGTCGCCGCACAGGCATCCTTCACGACGACGTCCGACTCCTTCAGGCAACCCGTCGCCGCGTGCAGAAGAGCCGTCGCAAACGAGCCGCCGAGGCGCGGAAGAACGGCTTCCGTCTCGGGATCGCCGAAACGCGCATTGAACTCGACAACGTTGACGTCGCTTCCGGAGGTCGCCGTCGGGCCATGCGGAACGGCGTTCGCGTCGTTCACCATCAGCCCCGCGTAGAGGACGCCGCGATAGGTGATGCCGCGCCGCTTCAGTTCGCGCACGACGGGGAGAATGATCTTCTCGCGAATCAGCGGCAACTTGTCGGACGTGATGACCGGCGCGGGCGAATAGGCGCCCATGCCGCCCGTGTTGGGGCCCTTGTCGCCGTCAAAGACACGCTTGTGGTCCTGACTCGACGGCAGAAGAACGGCGTTCTCACCGTCCACAAGCGCGAGAATGGAACATTCCTCGCCATGCAGGAATTCCTCGATGAGGACTTCCGCGCCCGCCGCGCCGAACTTGTTCGCGACGAGCATGTCATCGATCGCCGCCTCGGCCTGCTCGCGCGTCTCGGCAACGACGACGCCCTTCCCGGCCGCCAGGCCGTCCGCCTTGATGACGACGGGCAGCCCGAACGCAGGGAGCGCGGCCTTCGCCTGCGCCGCGTCCGTGAACGTCTCGGCCTTTCCGGTCGGCACGCCCGCCGCATCCATCACCTCCTTGGCGAAACGCTTGGAACCCTCCATCCGCGCACCCGCCGCGACAGGGCCAAAGCAGACGACGCCCGCCTTTTCAAGCGCATCGACAAGACCGAGGACAAGCGGGGCTTCAGGGCCAACCACGACCAGGTCGGGCCGCTCCGCCTGAGCCCAGGCGACAAGGCCCTCAACATCGTCCGCCTTCAGCGGCACGTTCGTCGCCACGGCCGCCGTGCCCGCGTTGCCGGGGGCGCAGAAGAGCGCATGCCTTTCGGGGTCTTGCGCAAGACGCCAAGCAAGAGCATGTTCGCGACCGCCCGATCCAACAACCAGAATCTTCATTTCTCCGCTCCTTTCAACTTTCAAAACCTCTCAACCTCCAAACGCCCAAACCTCCAAACCCCAAAACGCCCAAACGCCCAAACCTCTCTCACTTCGGCAACATCAGTTTCTGCCCAATGCGAAGGTTGTCGCTCTTGAGACCGTTCATCTCCTTGATCCTGCGAATCGGAACGCCCGTCGCCTGGGAGATGAGCGAGAGCGTGTCGCCCGCCTCGACGACATACTCATTGTGCGGCCCGATGACCGTCCGCCGAGGAGGCTCCGAAGAGCGCGATGCGGGCGACGGCTGCATCTTCGCGATGCGGCCCGAAAGGTCGCGGACAATCTCCTCGCGCTGCGAACCGATCTGGCGACGGAGCGACGCGACCTCGGCCTTGAGAGCCTCGACCTCGCGCCGAAGCCCCGTGCTGTCATTGCCGGACTCCAGGCGCGCGACGCGCTCCTGAAGATCGTTCAGGTTCGACTGCAAAACCGAAATCTGCCCCTGCACGCGCTGCATCTCCGCATACGCCTGCTGGACGATAAAGTTTTCCTTGCCCTGCGCACCCGCGAGCGCGGGAAGGAACGCCAAGACGAACGCCGCCTTTTTCATGTTCATGACATCTTCTCCTTCGTGTCTCCGTGATAAACTAGAACAAATAGAAAACTAGCCACAGCACGCCGAGAACGGACGCGACCGCCAGAAACCGCCGCTGACGGAGACGCGCCTCCTCCTGTCGAATCGTCCGCCCGAATGTGCTCATGCCCCCACCCGACAGATAGTGCAGGAGCTTGCCGTAGACGCCGCGATAGTCCGCCAAGATCCACGGCACGCGCGAGCGCGTATAGGCGTGACGCGACGACAGGACTGACAGCGGAATGGGCATGGCGGCCGAGGAGTTGAGAGGTTTGGGATGTTTGGGAGATTTGGGGTTGGGGGTTAGGGGAGGGTAATGGTCTGCCCCGCGCGGACGCGCCCATCGTTCGAGATCAAGGCCTTGTTCGCGTCGCGAATCTGCCGCCATGCCGCGACACGCCCATAGAAGCGCAACGCGATCTTGTAAAGCGTGTCGCCCTCCTGCACGACGTAGGTCGAGGGGCGACGCGCCTTCTCCGCCGCCGCACGCTCGGACGCCGCGCGCGTCTCTTCGGCACGAAGCGCCTCGTCGGCCGCGCGCTTCGCGCGGTCATCTGCCGTCTGCCGTGGCAAAAGCGACGAGTCGGCGGAGGTTTCCTCCGCCTCCTCGGCCTTCAACGCGGCGAGCTCGTCCTTCGCGACGGGCCGCGCGGCCGGCTCCTCGTCGTCCTCGTCCAGCAGATCCGTCACGCTCACCGTCTTCGGACGTGCCGACGATTCGCTCGCCCCCGTGCCCTTGACGGCCGCCACCAGGCGCTGATGCTCACCCTCAAGGGCGCGAAACTTCGTCCTCTCCTCCTCCAGCGACTTTTCCGCCTCTGCCGCGCGCGCGGTCGCCGCCTTCAGATCCTTGCGCAACGACGCAATCTCCGTCGCGCTCGCGTCGTTTCCCGCCAGACGATACTTGTCCGCCAGCTCGCGCGCCAGCTCGCGCTCGCAGAGCGCGAGTCGGTCCTGCGCAATCTTCGCCTTGTCGCTTTCGGGACGCAACAGGAGAAACTCGCGGTAGGCGCAGAACGCCGCCAGGTAGTCCTTCTTCGCGTCCTGCATGAGACAGGCGTACTGGAAGCGCGCAGCCGAATTCCCCGGCGACTTGCGGATGACCTTGGCAAAGGCCTTCGCCGCCGCGTCCAGCCGCCCCGCGCGATAGTCCGCAAGCGCGGCGCGGTAGACGCCGTCCTCACGCTCGTCCGCCAGCGCCTGCCGGTTCTGGATGTAGTCACACGCCGTCAGGCTCGTCAGCGCCGCCAGCGCCAGCATCAGCCGAATCGTCTTCGTCCGTCTCATCGGATTCCTCCCCTTCTTCTTCGTTTTCGTCGTCTTCGTCGTCAAACTCGTCCTCGTCTTCATCCTCGTCGTCGAACTCGTCCGGCGTGTCGTCGATGAAGAAGTCGTCGCCGCCAGCGGAGGCTGCGGACTCGGCGACTTCAGCCGAACCCTCGGCAACCGGGGCTTCGCCCGCATCCGCCGCCGCGACAGGGGCCTCGGCCGTCGCGCCCGCCGC
>CAYQUI010000030.1:11560-21084 GCA_964420685.1 uncultured Lentisphaeraceae bacterium
CCGTCGCGCCCGCCGCGTTCGGCTTGCCCTTCCCGTCCGCCTCTTCCTTCACCGGCTTTTCGGGCTTGCGATAGCTCGCGGCCTTCTGCTTCGGATTCGAACGCTGGAGCGTCGGATCAAGTTCGTTCAACTGCTGGAGCGACGCGAGGCCGAAATGTTCGAGGAAAAGCGGCGTCGTGCCATAGAGGAACGGATGCCCCGGCAGTTCGGACTTGCCGACCAGGCGGACGAGCTGGAGATCCGTCAGCGTCTTGATGTTCGCCGAGACGTCCACGCCGCGAATCGCCTCGATCTCGCTCTTCGTGAGCGGCTGGCGATAGGCGATGATCGCCAGCGTCTCCAGCGAGGCGCGCCCCAGCCGGTTCGGACGATCCATCTTCAGAAGCGCACGCACATACCGCCCGCAGCTCGGCTCCGACTGGAGACGGTACGCGCCGCCCGTACAGACGAGACGGAAGCCGCAGCCGGCGACCTCGAGGGCCTTCTCCACGCCGCGAATCGCCTCGGCGATCTCCTTCGCCGTGCACGTGCGATAGACGTCCATGACCTCCTGGTTCTCGCCGTTCTCGGCCTCGACGGCCTTCACGGCCTCGCGCAGCTCCGCCGCCGTCAGCGGCGTCTCGCTCGCGAAGAGAAGCGCGCCCACGATTTCCTGCAAGGAGCGCGGCAGCGGAATCTTCACCTCGTCACTCATAGTCGTCCGGTTTCTCCAAAGGCTTGTCGTCCGGCTCCTCGCGGGACGGCAGAATCGTAATCTCGTGAAACGCCGCGTTCTGGTAGATGATGACGCGGTGCTGGCGCAGAAGTTCAAGAAGCGCAAGGAACGTGACGATGATCTCGCCCTTCGGCGCGTTCTCCGGGTCGAAGAGCGACGTAAAGGCGACCTGCCCCTCCTGGCGCGTGCGCGCGAGCACGTAGTCCATCTTGTCCGGCACGGAGAAGCGGATGCCCTTCAATTCCTCGTGAGGCATCTCGTTCGCGCGCGCGACGACTTCCTGAAACGCCGTCAGCAGGTCGTAGAGGTCGAGGTTCGCAAGCGCGCCCTTCGCGTCCGCCGCCGTCTTCTCGAACTTCGGACGCCCCCCGCCGTAGTCGAACGCATTGGCGGCAAACGCCTCCATTCGCTCCAGACGCACGGCCGCGTCCTTGAACTTCTTGTACTCGACAAGCTGACGCACGAGATCCAGGCGCGGATCGACCCACTCCTCGTCGCCGTCCTCGTTGCCAAGACGCCGCGAGACCGGCAGGAGCATCCGCGACTTGATCACCATCAGCGTCGCCGCCATCACGATGAACTCGCCGGCGATGTCGAGGTTCAGCCGCCGCGCATCCTCGATGAACGCCATGTACTCCGTCGTGATGCGCTCAATCGGAATGTCATAGATGTCGAGCTCTTCGCGGCGAATCAAATAGAGCAAAAGATCAAGCGGACCTTCAAAAACGTCCAGATTGACCTTATACTCATCCGCCAAGAGTTGTTCCTGCGCCATAAGGACGGATTATACCAAAAAGCCGCGTTTGGAAGCAAGGGAGACGGCCTCGGCACGATCGGACGCGCCAAGTTTGAAAAACGAGCGCTTGAGGTGCATCTTGACGCTGTTTTCGCTGATTCCGAGCCGTCCGCCAATCTCGCGATTCCCAAGGCCCTGCGCGGCGAGCGTCAAGACGTCCGTCTCGCGCGGCGAAAGCCCCTTCGCGCCCTTGCGCGTCTCGTAGATCCGCCGCACCTCGTCCGTCATGAAGACCTCGCCCGCAAGTGCCGAACGAACCGCCGCGACGATCGTCTCAATGGGCGACTCCTTCATCACGTAGCCGAGCGCCCCCACTTCGATCGCGCGATAGACGTCCTCTTCCGTGTCGGACGTCGTGAGCATCACGACGCGCGCCTTCGGGTCGGCCGCCAAAATCTCCTTCAAGGCCTCGATGCCGTTCAAGTCGGGCATCCGCACGTCCAGGAGCGTGACGTCGGGCTGCGTCTCGCGCACAAAGTCCGCCGCGCCCTTTCCGCCGCCGAACTCCCCGGCGAACGCGAAGTCCGGCTCGGACTCAATCAGGTATTTCAGCCCCGCCCGCACGACCACATGGTCGTCGATGATTGCCACTCGTGTCATGCCGCACATTATACCAAAACCGCGGCTCTCACTCGCCCGCGTCCGTTGCCAGCAGGTCGGGCCGCGCGTCTTCCGTCAGCCGCCGCGCCTCGGCCCTGCGCCAGGCCTCGATCTTCCGATGGTCGCCCGACAAGAGGACCTCCGGCACCTTCAGGCCGCAAAACTCCGGCGGATGCGTGTACTGCGGACATTCGAGCAGCCCTTCCGCCCCAAAGCTCTCCGCCGCCGTCGCCGCCGGCCCGCCGCCCAAAACGCCCGGCAAGAGGCGCACGACCGCATCCGCCATCGCCGCCGCCGCCAGTTCGCCGCCCGTCAGCACGAAGTCGCCGAGCGACAGGCGATCCGTCGCCAGCGTCTCGATGCGCGCGTCAAAGCCCTCGTAGTGTCCACAAAGAAAAACGAGCTGGCGCAACGCCCCGTCCACGGAATCCGCCGCCAGCGCGGCGGCCGTGCGCTGCGTGAACCGCGCGCCCTTCGGATCCGTCATCACCGTCCGTACGCCAGCCGCCCGAAAGGCCGCCGCCGACAAGCCGGAGACGTCCAAGCCGACACAGTGCGCCACGGCATTGAACCACGGCCCGCACGTCATCAGCATGCCCGGCCCGCCGCCATAGGGCTTGTCGTCCACCTTCCGCCAACGCCCCTCGCCGAAGTCGCGCAGATCGACGAGGTTCACGGAACACGCCCCCTTGCGCACGGCACGCGCGACGATGGACTCCGTCAAGAATCCCGCAAACATCTTGGGCTGGACACTGATGATGTCGATGCGCAGCATTGGCTCTCCCCTTCCGCTTTCGGGCTACCGCCCCCGCACGTTGTAGCGAATCGTCAGCGGCTCGCGCCGGAACTCGGCGAGGAATTCCGCGCTCAGGCCCCGGATGCTCGTGACGGCCCGCGCGACCGACAAGGCCGCCTGATCGGACAGCGCGTCGCCACACCCCTTCACGAGACGCACGTTCACGAGTCCTCCCGCCGAGTTGAACTGGACGGACAGCAGCACCGTGCCGTTTCGCCCGACTTTCGGCGACAACGCCTCCCACTTGTCTTCGATCGCCATCTGGATGAGAGAGAGACACCGCTGCTTCTCGTTCGCCGCCAGCGCGTTCTCCGTCCCCGGACGGTATCCCGCATTCAAGAGCCGCTTGATTTCCGACTGCGAGAGCGTCTGGCGCGCCGTCCGCCCGTCGCCGCTCGCCTTCGCGTCCTTCACCTCGATCGTCACCTTCTTGTTGACGGCCTTCATGCGGTCGCGGATGCGCTTCATCTGCTCCTCGCGCCGTTCCTTCGCCGTCTTCTTCGGCGGTTCGGGCTTCTTCGGCTCTTCCTTTTTCGGCGGCTTCTTCTTGGGCGGCTCGTCCTTTTTCTCGTCCTTCTTGACCGTCTTCACGACGTTCGTGACGATCTGCTCAAGCGGCTTCGGCGGCTCCGGCTTTTTCGCGGGCGGCTTCGGACGCGGTTTCGGCTTCGGCGGAGGCGGCGGCTCAGGCGTCGGGTTCACCAGCGGCGGCGGCTCGTCTTCCTTGCCGTCCAAGTTCTCGTTGACGATGACCGTGAGGTCTATCGGAATGATCGTCTCCTTCTTTTCGAAAAACCCCTGGCACACGGCGACCACCCAGAAGACGGCAAACGCGGCGAGGTGCAGGACGAGCGCGAGCGCGAACGTGCGGCCCGACAGAACCTCCGGCCGCCGACCTTCGATCACCTCTGTCCGCCAGAGCTCCACGCCTCAGTTCTCCTTCGAGACGAGCCCCAGGTGCTTCACGTTGCAGTTCTTCGCGATGCGGACGATCTCGTAGATCTGGCCGTAGCCCGCGTCCACGTCGCCGCGAATGAGGACATTCACCTCGGGGTCTTCGGCGACGGCCTGCGCCAGCGTCTCCTTCAGCGCGTCCTGCGTCGTCGGCGCCTCGCCGAGAAAGACCTTGCCGTCCTTGTCGATCGAAATCGAAAACGTCTTCTTCTTGTCGTCCTTCTGCGATTCGGTCTTGCCGACCGGAAGGACGATATGCACCGTCTGCTCCAGCGTCGGCAGCGTGACGATGAAGACGACAAGCAACAGAAAGGTCAAGTCGATGAGCGAATTCATGTCGATGTTCGCCTTCGACCCCTCGCGCCGGGCGCGCGCGCGTCTGCGCAAGGACATTTACGCGCCCCTCCCCTGGAACTCGCACGCGATGCGGCCCATAAGCTCGTCCGCAAAGCCTTCCATATCGGACGTGATGTTGCGCACCGAGGCGTTGAGGCGCGTGTGCGCGATGACGCCCGGGATCGCGATCAGAAGGCCGACGACCGTCGTCACGAGCGCGGCGGAGATGGACGGCGCGATGGCCGCGAGGCTCGCGCTGCCCGCCGTGCCCATCTCGGCAAAGGCGTCCAAGACGCCCCACACCGTGCCGAGAAGTCCGAGCATCGGCTCCAGCGCGACGACCGTCGAGATGACGCCCATGCCATGCTCGACGCGCAACTCCTCCTCGTCAAGGACGTGTTCGCACGTGCCGCGCACAAGTTCGATTTCGCGCGCCGTCAGAGCCGCGTCACCGCCCTGACGACCGACGAGCAGAGACCGCACGTCCGGCGAAAGGAGCTTCAGGAGCCGTTCGCACGTCTCCTTGTAAATGCCCTCGACGCCCGTCGAGACCGTAGGCCGCCGCTGGAGATAGTACTCCAGCACGTCCCCGCCCGTCGAGAAGTCGCGCAGGAACCGCCGCGTCGCCATGCCGACGAAGCCAAGTTCCTTCCACTTGCCGAGAATCGTCGCCACCATGACGACGGAGCCGAGAAGCTGGACGACGACAAGCGCCTGTCCCATGAAGTTGGAGCCGAGAAAGCCCTGAACGAGAGAGTCTGCAAGAAGCATGGCTGTTTTGAATTTGAGTTTGGACGGTCAGATGTTCAAGTCGAAGACGATTCCGAGCCGACGCCCCCGCGCGCGAACTTCGGGTTGTTGCCGGCGATCACGAGCGCGACCTCGCCCTTCACCTTCGCCGCCTTGTATTCGGCCGCAAGGTCGGAAAGATAGCCGCGCGAGACACGCTCATGGAGCTTCGTCAGCTCGACGCAGACGGCCGCCTCGCGGTCGCCCAGGACCTCCAGCGCCGCCGCAAGCGTCGCGCCAATCCGGAACGGCGACTCGTAGCAGACGAGCGTGTGCTCCTTGTCCGCGTCTTCCCGGAACCAGTTCCGCAACGCGCCCGGGCCCCGTGGCGGGAAGCCCCGAAACGTGAACGACGACGTCGAGAGCCCGCTCATCAGCAAGGCGACGTTGACCGCGCTCGCGCCGGGAATCACCTCGTAGGCAACGCCTCGCTGCGCACAGGTTCGGATGAGACGATAGCCGGGGTCGGAAATGCCGGGATAGCCCCCGTCGGAACAGAGCGCCACCTCCTTGCCGGCCGCCAAGTCGGCCAGAATCCGCTCGGTGATGCGCGCCTCGTTCCCCTGCCGGTAGGAGAACATTTCAGGCGGACGCGGAACGCCGACATGCGTCAGGAGCTGCCAGGTGCGGCGCGTGTCCTCGCAGGCAAGAACGCTTGCCGCGCGAAAGGCCTCCACCGCGCGTGGCGAGAGGTCTCCGAGGTTTCCAATGGGCGTGGCAATGACGTGAAGCATAATCTGAAATAGGCGTGTATTCTATCATATCCCAGCCCCGCCGTAAACAGGGAGAATGCACGCGCACGGCAAAAACGGCGAAGCCCCCGAAGACAGCGCACGGGGCGCGCCTCCGAGGGCTTCGACAGACGGCATTCGCCGACCGGGACTACTCGATGTCGACGACGCTCGCCCAGTGGAGGAGGAGCTCGCGGTTCTTCGGCGTCTGCTCGCGGCTCGCCTCGGCCGCCGCGACGATCGGAAGCCACTTCTGGACGTCGTGGAGCGAGACCTTCAGCGCCTCGCAGGCGAGATCCATGTACTTCTCGGCCGCCGCCACGTGGCCGGAAAGCCAGAAGAGGAGGTACGTCCGCGCGACATCCGCGCACGGATCGCCCAGACGCACATGGCTCCAGTCGATGACGCGCCAGTCGCCCTTCGGCGTGATGATCACGTTCGTCGGGTTGAAGTCGCCGTGGCAGAGAGACGTCCCGCGCGGGAAGCTCTGGAGCTTCATGTGCAGGTCGTAGCGCGTCACCTTGTCAACCGGCGAGGCCGAGATCTGCTTGTCGAGCTTGTCCGCGAGGTTGCCCATGCGGTCGGACGTCTTCGAGAAGACCTGGCACTGGATCGCGACGAACTCCTTGAGGTACTTCGCGAGGTTGCGCTTGTCCTTCGCCATCACGTCCGCCAGCGTCTCGCCCTCGATGTACTCGCGGCGGATGCACCAGTGGTCGCGGAGCTTCAGCACCTCGATCACCTTCGCGACGGGAAGCCCCGTCTCGGCGGCACGCGCCTCGTTCATCGCCTCGTTGAGGATGAGCGAAACCTTGTAGCTCGGCCCGAAGATCTTGAGAACCGTTTCCTTGTCGCGGCAGATCACCTTGTCGGTGCGCTCCTGCAGGACGGCCTCCTTCTTCGCCGGACGCCCGGCCTTCCTTGCGGAGGCCTTCGGCTCGGCGACGGGCTTCTTGTCAGCGGCTTTCTTCATTTCGCGGCTTCCTTTCCTTTTCAAACAATGTCATGTTTGCCGTAATAGGCGTTCAGGTACATCTGCTTGATTTCCTTCATCAGCGGGTAGCGCGGGTTCGCGCCCGTGCACTGGTCGTCGAAGGCCTGCTCGGTCATCGCGTCGAGGCGATCGAGGAAGTCCTTCTCGTCCGGCACGTAGTCGCGGATCGTCGGCTTGATGCCGACGCGCTTCTGGAGCTCGCGGATCGCCTTGAGGAAGTTCATGAACTGCTCGCCCTTCGTCTTGCCCTCGATGCCGAGCGCAGACGCGATCTCGAGGTAGCGCTCGAGCGTGTGCGGGTGGTCGTACTGCGGGAAGGTGCCCATCTTGCGCGGCACGGGGTCGGCGTTGAAGCGCAGCACTTCCTCCATCATCAGCGCGTTGGCAATGCCGTGCGGGATGTGGTGGAACGCGCCGAGCTTGTGGGCCATCGAGTGCATGACGCCGAGGAAGGCGTTCGCGAAGGCCATGCCAGCCATCGTCGCGGCGTTCGCCATCTTCTCGCGGGCCTTCGGGTTCGCCGTCTTCGCGACCGCCGCGTCGTAGCACTGCGGCAGGTACTCGAAGATGTCCTTCAGCGCCTGGATCGCGAGGCCGTCGGTGTAGCCCGTCGCCAGCATCGAGGCATAGGCCTCCAGCGCGTGCGAAACGGCGTCAATGCCCGACGCGCTCGTGAGTCCGGGCGGCGCCATCATCTGCACGTCCGCGTCGACGATCGCCATCTTCGGCATCAGCTCGTAGTCGGCGAGCGGATACTTCACGCCCGTCTTCTCGTCGGTGATGACGGCGAACGGCGTCACTTCCGAACCCGTGCCGGCCGAGGTCGGGATGGCGATGAAGTAGGCCTTCTCGCCCATCTTCGGGAACGTGTAGACGCGCTTGCGGATGTCCATGAAGCGCATGGCCATGTCCATGAAGTCGCACTCCGGGTGCTCGTAGAGAACCCACATGATCTTCGCCGCGTCCATCGCCGAGCCGCCGCCGATGGCGATGATCACGTCCGGCTTGAAGCCCGCCATGAGCTTCGCGCCCTCCTTCGCGCAGGCAAGCGTCGGATCCGGCGCGACGTTCGAGAACGTCGTGAACATGATGTTCTGCTTCTCGAGGGCCTTCTCGATCGGCTTCGTGTAGCCGTTGGCGTAGAGGAAGTTGTCCGTCACGATGAACGCCTTCTTCTTGTCCATCACCTCGCCGAGCTCGCGGAGCGCCACCGCGAGGCACCCCTTCTTCTGGTACACCTTCTCGGGCGCGCGGAACCACAGCATGTTTTCCCTGCGAATGGCCATAGTCTTGATGTTGATGAGATGCTTGACGCCGACGTTCTCCGAGACGGAGTTCCCGCCCCAGCTGCCGCAGCCGAGCGTGAGCGACGGCTTGAGCGCGAAGTTGTAGATGTCGCCGATGCCGCCGAGGGACGACGGGGAGTTCACGATGAGGCGGCAGGCCTTCATGCGATCCGCGAACTTGTCGAGCTTCGCGCGCTCGTTGAGCTCGTCGATCCAGAGGACGGACGTGTGGCCGAGGCCGCCGTTGTTGACGAGCAGCGCCTCCGCGATGTTCAGCGCGTCATCGAAGTCCTTCGACTTGTACATGCCGAGGATCGTCGTGAGCTTCTCGTGGCCGAACGCCTCGCTCGTGTCGGTCGAGGTCGCCTCGCCGATGAGCACCTTCGTGTCCTCCGGCACCTCGAAGCCCGCCATCTTCGCGATCGCGACGGGCCGCTGGCCGACGATCTTCGCGTTCAGCGCGCCGTTGATGAGCAGCGTCTTGCGGACGAGATCCTTCTCCTTCTCGTTGAGGAAGTAGCAGCCGCGCTTCGTGAACTCGTCCTTGACGAGGTCGTAGATCTCCTGGTCGGCGATGACCGTCTGCTCCGTCGCGCAGATCATGCCGTTGTCGAAGGTCTTCGAGTGGATGATCGAGTTGACGGCGTTGATGAGATCCGCCGACGGATCGATGATCGCCGCCGCGTTGCCCGCGCCAACGCCGACGGCCGGCGTGCCCGAGCTGTAGGCCGCCTTCACCATGCCGGGGCCGCCCGTCGCGAGGATGATGTCGGCCTCCTTCATGAGGAGGTTCGTCTTCGGCAGCGACGGCTGCTCGATCCAGGAGATGATCTCCTCCGGCGCGCCCGCCGCGACGGCCGCGTCAAGGACGATCTTCGCCGCCGCGATCGTGCAGTTCTTCGCGCGCGGATGCGGGCTGATGATGATGCCGTTGCGGGTCTTCAGCGCGAGGAGCGTCTTGAAGATCGCTGTCGAGGTCGGGTTCGTGGTCGGGATGACCGCGCCGATGACGCCGATCGGCTCGGCGAGCTTCTCGATGCCCATCGCCTCGTCGCGCTCGATGACGCCGCAGGTCTTCGTCGCCTTGTAGGCGTTGTAGATGTACTCCGCCGCGTAGTGGTTCTTGATCACCTTGTCCTCGACGATGCCCATGCCCGTCTCCTCGACGGCCATCTTGGCGAGCGGGATTCGCGCGCGGTTCGCCGCGAGGGCCGCCGCCTTGAAGATCGCGTCCACCTGCTCCTGCGTGTACGTCGAGAACTTCTCCTGCGCCGCGCGGACGCGCGCCAGCATCGCCTCGAATTCCGCCACTCCGTCATCCGGCGTCGCCGCCGGGTTCACTGCGTTGTCTGCCATGTTTTCTTTCCTTTGGTCTTGCGTTCGCCGAAAGTCCTCTTCGACCGAACAGAAGTGTAGTATATCATCTTTTCATATCGCTAATCAAGTAGCGATATGTGATTTGCCCCCGGCCGCTCGTGCGTCACGACGACGGGGCCGAGGAGGCCGGACGCTTCCGGCGGCGTTCCG
>CAYQUI010000031.1:0-20222 GCA_964420685.1 uncultured Lentisphaeraceae bacterium
CAAGTCGTGCGAATTGTAGCATAGTCTGCTCTCATCCGTCAACTCCCTAAAAATTACAATAAAATCTAGAATAGAGGTCTGACTTCATTTCCATGTTTTATTGCAATTTTCCACCCAATGCCGAACTGTGCTATACTATCCGCCGTGGCGACGATTCTCCATGTTGATATGGACGCCTTTTTCGCGTCGGTCGAACTTCTGCACCACCCAGAGTGGCGCGGACAGCCGCTCGTCGTCGGCGCAGGGCCTCACGAACGAGGCGTCGTCTCGACCTGCTCCTATGAAGCCCGCGCGTTCGGCATCCGCTCCGCCATGCCCTCCCGGACGGCCTACGCGAAATGTCCACAGGCCATTTTCACGCCCCCGCACATGGAACTCTACCGCGAAGTCTCCGCGCGCGCGTTTGAGGTCTTCGCCCACTACTCGCCCTATGTCGAGGCCGTCAGCATCGACGAGGCGTTTCTCGACGTGAGCGGCACGCTCCACCTCTACGACAACGACCCGCGCCGCCTCGGCGAAGCCCTCCGCGCGGAAATTCGCGCCACCTGCGGCGTGACCTGCTCCGTCGGCATCGCCCCGAACCGTCTGCTCGCGAAAATCGGCTCCGAGGAGAACAAGCCGGACGGCCTAACCATCCTGCCGACCGACCCGACGGAACTTGCGGCATTCCTCGCGCCGCGCCCCGTCAGCGTCCTCTGGGGCGTCGGACGAAAGACCGTCGAAGCCCTCAAGCCTTATGGCATCCTCACCTGCGGCGACCTCCAACGGATGAAGCCAAACGCCCTCGTCCCGAAAGAACTGATCGACCTTGCCTACGGACGCGCGGAGGCAACCGTCCACTGGGAACCGCGCGAAGAGAAGTCCGTCTCGCGCGAACACACCTTCGAGACGGACGAGTCCCGCCGCGACGTCGTGCGCGCCAAACTGCTGGAACTCGTCGGAGACGTCGGCTACCGCTTCCGCCGCGCCCCGCGCTGGGCGACGACGGCCCGCCTCAAGATCCGCAACGCGGCGTTTGAGACGCGCCTCCGCCAAACCCCCTTTCCGCGTCCTGTCCAGGACGACGTCGCGTTTCGTGCAGCGGCCCTCGCCCTGTTCGACGCCGAATGGCCTCAGGGGACATGTCCGCACGGGGCCGTGCGCCTCATCGGCTTTGGCGTCACAAACTTCCGCGCAACGCCAGACAACGGACAACTCGCGCTCTTTTCAGTCCCCGAAGACACGGCGCGGGAGCGGCGTGAACGCCTCTCCCGCGCCCTCGACAACCTGCGCGCGCACGGTCATCGGCTCACGCCGCCCGCCGCATCTTAAGCGCGCGCAACGCACGAAGCCTCACTTGGACGGCGTGACACGCGCGACGAACCCGCCGCCCGGCGCCAGGCGAACCGTCCAGGCCTCGCCCGCACGAAGCGTCCGCGTCTCATGGACGTAGCGCATCGGATTTTCGTCCGCATCCTCGGCATCACGGAAGACCTCGGCCTTCCAGACGCCCTCGCCCAAGAACGATGTGTCAATGCGGACGGTTTGCGCCGCCCCGTTTCCGATAGCCGCGACATACCAGTCGCGTCCCGTGCGCCGCGCGAGGGCAACATGGCTTTCGGGCGTGCCGTCCAACGCCTTGACGTCGTCCCACACGGTCGGAATCGCGGACATGAACGCGAAGCACTCCGCCTCGCGCGCGTACTTCGCCGGCGCGTCGCACAGCATCTGCAAGGGGGCTTCGTAGAGCGCGATCATCGCCATCTGGCGCGCGCGCGTGCCGACCGAACCCGGATGCCGCCAGAAGCGCGTCCCCTTCCACGTCTCCGGCCGCGCCCAGTCAATCGTCTTGCGATCCATGCGCGGATAGCGCGCAAACGTGTAGTTGTCCATCGCACCCGGCGTGTAGTCCAAAGGCCCGGCCAGCATGCGCGAATAGCAAATCCGCACATCGTGCGCGAGTATGTCCTCCTCGCCGGAAAAGATCTTCATCATCTCCAGCCCGTGGACGCCCTCGTAGTTCAGCACGTTCGGATAGGCGCGGCTCATGCCCGTCGGACGGTGCGCGCCATGGTAGTCGAGAACCATCCGATGCCGCGCACAGGCGTCCGCAAACGTCCAGAGGAACCGCTCCGCCGCCGCATCGCCGCGATCCATGAAGTCGACCTTGAATCCCTTCGCGCCCATCGCCGCGAAATGCGCCGCGACACGCGCCTCGTCGCCTTCGGCCTGCGCCCAGCCCATCCAGAGAATCAGCCCCACATTCCGCGCCGCGCCATACGCGATCAGATGCGGCACGTCCACCGCCGGGTTGAACTTCCAGATGTCGCCCCTGTCGCTCCAACCCGCGTCTAGAATCACGTACTCGACCCCATGCCGCGCGGAAAAGTCGATGAACTCTTCATAGGTCTTCGTGGTGCAGCCCTCCTTCTCGCCCTTGTTCCCCCAGTCGTTCCACCATTCCCAGACGACCTTTCCGGGCTTCACCCAGGAGAAGTCGGCACCGTCTGCCGCCGCCGGCGCAAGGGCCATGACAACGTCGGACTCCAGCAGGCCGCGCGGCTCGTTCGCCAGCGCAAAGACGCGCCAGGGCAAGACGCGCGCACCCGCCGTCTCGACGAGATAGTCGGCTTTCGCCGTCACGCGCCAATGGATCTGACGCGCGGCACCCTTCCGACGATCAACGCCGGAGTCGTTGGCGACCGCCGTCGGCCACGGCGCAAACCGTCCGTCGTACGTCTGCGTGTCCGCACGCCGCTGCAAGTCCCAAATCGGATAATCCCGCACGCCCGCCTCCGTCACCGCGACCGTCTTGCCGCCCAACGTGTAGACGAACGGCAGATAGAGGCGGCGGCTTTTGATTGCCCCCGCCCGAAGCCCCTGGCTGACGGACTCCTCACAGCCCGAATTTCCGCTCTGCTCATAGTTGACGAGACACGCCGCGTCGTCGGACGGAAGCGTGACGCCCGCCGTCTCGTTGTCAATGCGGACAGTCCCGTCGAACTTTAGTTCAAAGCGGTAGGCGACACCGTCATTTCGGGCCACGAGCGCGAGCCCCCAGTCGCCGAAGTCAACGAACTGGCCGTTCGCGGAAAGATCGACGGACGCCTTCCGATAGACGGGCGTCGCCAACGTCCCGGATACTGGCCGCGCCGTCACGCCGCGAGCCCGCGCACCGTCCGCCAGTTCGCGGCCGTTCACGCGCAAGCCAACCGGCGTCGCCGCCACAAGCGTCACGCCGTCGCGACGAACGTCGTAGCGCAACGGATTGCGCCACAGGCGAATCTCATTGTGTCCGTCCGGCGACACCGCCACGGCCAACGGGCCGTCCGCCGCCTCCGCCGCCACACAGGCGACAGCACACACGGCCATCGCCAACCACCGTTTCAGGCCAACTCCTCCGCTCATCGCGTACCTCCCGTTCTTGACTGTTCAACAACACGAAATGTCTGTTCGCCCGCGCCGACTTTCTGCGGCGCAAGGCCCGGCAGACGAACCTCCGCCGTCACGCCCGACGGAATTGTGACGCGCACGGCAATCGTTCCGTCCGCCGCACGCCGCCACGCGACGGCAACCGACCCGTAAGGCGTCAGGGTCGAAGCGGACAGGTGCGTCAGTTCCGGCAGGAAAACCGGCTCGATCACGATCTCGCGAAACGCCGGCGCCGTCGGAAGCGTCACTGCGCTCGTCGAGCCTGGCGCCTCGGCCAGGCGGATGCCCGCGAGATACTGGTAGGCCCAGCCGACAAAATCGCCGAACATGATGTGGTTGCGCGACGAGCCGTCGCCCCAGTCCTCCCAAAGCGTCGTACCGCCCCGGAGAATCCACTGGACCGGCGACGGCGCAGTCGGATTCGTCAACATCCGCCAGGCAAGATCCGTCCGCCCCGCGCGACTCAGCGCGCGGAAGACGTGCTTCGTGCCGAGAAGCCCCATGTCCATGTGACCGTCCGCCCGCGCGACCGCCTGAACAAGTTTCTGCTCGACGGCCGCGCGCAACGGCGGCGGCACGATTCCGAACGCGAGCGGAAACGCCTGCGCCGTCTGCCCGCCGTCATCGTAGGCGCCCTCTCCCCGGAAGTACTTCGCCTGAATGGAGGCCGCCGTCTTCGCCGCGCCCGCATCGAGACGAGAAGCGTCATCCGTCAAGCCCTTCAGGCGCGCGATCTCCGCCGCGACGCGCTGCGCCTGGTAATAGTAGCACGAGCTCGTCAGTCCGACGGACGGCATCTTGCTCACCGGCACCCAGTCGCCGAGGCCATGCGCAACCAGGCCGCCCGCGTCCGCCTTTTTCGCCGTGTAGTCCAGATAACGGAGAATGTGCGGATAGGCCTCGTCAAGAATCCGACGGTCGCCGCGATAGATCCAGAGATTCCACGGAATGACGTAGAGCGCCGAATCCCACGCCGGGCCATTCCCCCAGTGATAGCCCCAGCCCGACGTCGGGACGATCCCCGGAAGGTTGCCGTTCGGGAGCTGCGCGTCGAAAATGTCACGCAGCCACTTCTCGTAGCCCGCCGTGTTCTCGAAGCAGTACTGCGCCAGCTCGCTCGCGATCGAGGCATCGCCCGTCCAGCCGTTCTTCTCGCGGTGCGGACAGTCCGTCGGCACGCCGTCCGTGAAGTTGCTCTCGTAGGCCTTGACGCCCGCCGCCATCAGGCGGTTGAACATCTCGTCCGAGCAGTCAAACGCCCCGACGACGGGAAAGGCCGTGCGGACAAACCGCGCCGTGACGTCCGCCCGCGCCAAGGGACGGCGCAGACCGCGCACGACGACATAGCGGAATCCCGCATAGGTGAAGCGCGGCTCATACGTTTCCGCCGCCACGCCCGAACAGACAAAGTGGCTCGTCTGGAACGCCGCGTCCGCCGTCGGGAGGACGCGATGCGACGCCGTATAGTGGAAATGCTCATCCACCCGACGCACCCGCGCCACCTTGTTCGAGAGGGACTTGTCCCAGAAATTGATGTCGTGCAAGCCGTCCCGAGCCGACGGCACCGCCGGACGTCCATCAGGCGCGAGACGCTCGTCGTAGCGAATTGAAACGATGTCGCCCTTCGCCTGTCCACGCAACGTGAGCCGCACCCAGCCGACGACATTCTCGCCGAAGTCGAGCACACATCCGCCCTCGAACGGCAGGACGCGCTTCACGGAGACATTCCGCATGACTTCCGCGCCCGGCTGGGCTTCGGCGACAAGCCGCCCGGACGGCCCGGAGACTTCCGCCGCACGAACGGGCGCGCGCGACAGACTCGGCCCGGCGGAGTTCCGCACGCCGACAACCTCGCCCTCGAATAGGTCGTCGTAGGCGACAGGACTCTCAACCTGCCGCCACGTGCCATCCGTCACGACCGTCTCCTTCGTTCCGTCCGCAAAGACAATTTCCAGCTGCGCCCGACCGCGCGGGAAGTCGCGCCACGGCGCCGTCTCGAAGTTCCAGGTCAGCGTCGCGCGCGAATCGTACCAGCCGTGTCCGAGCAGGAGACGCAGTTCGTTCGAACCCTTCCGCAACGTTCCGTCGAGTTCGTAGGTCGAGTAGAGGACACGCCGCGCATAGTCCGTCGGCGCGGGATCCAGCACCTTTCGTCCGATGCGCGCGCCATTCAGGAAGGCCTCGTAAAAGCCCACGCCCGTCACATGAAGCGTGGCGCGCCGTACGGGCTTGGAAACCGTGAACGTCGTCGCGAACGCGGGCGAAGCGGTCTCCGTGCGCAGGTTCAACTGCCGTCCGAACGCCGTGTCGCGCACGCCGCCCAACGCCGTCACTGCGCCGTTCGGCGATGTCCAGCCGGTCGTGCGCGTCACATGCGTCCGCCCGTCGGGGAACGTGATGCGAGCCAGAAACGCGCGGACATCGCGCGGCGCGTGAACGCGAATCGGATCGATCGGATCGCCCGCCGCGCGCGGCCGGTCGGGGAAAACGCGCACGGTCACCCGATTTAGCCCGTTGGTCAGGTAGGGTGTCAGGTCACGGAAACGCGGATATCGCCAGTCGTTGACATGCCCCGTCCACGTGTCGAAAACCCGTCCGTTCACCCGAACCTCGGCGCGCGAGACGCCCGCGTGCACCATCTCGACCGCCTCGCCAGGGCCAACGCCCGCGAAGTCGAACGAACTGGACAACGTCGTCACGCCCTTTTCGTCCGGCGGCGCCGTAATCCACTGCGCCGCGCCGAAATCGTAGTCGGGCCGCGTCTCGGCCGCCGGGCCAATCCACTTCGCCCGCCAGTCCTCCGGACGCAGGACGCCCATGACGAACGTCGCCGGCATTGACCAGCCGGATGCGCGGTCGTCGTTCCCCCACGTCCGCACGCGCCACGTCACGCGCTGTGACGTCGCAAGCGGCTTGCCCGGCCAGTCGATGTTCACGCTCCTGTCGGACGCGACACGGCCGCAGGACACGCCGTCGACTTCGATCTCGTAGGCCGTCTGCCGCGCCGTTCCCGGCGGCAACCGCCACGACAGGCGCGGACGCGGCGTGTCGAGTCCAACGGGATTCTCCCGATATTCCGTCGTCAGCCCCGTCGGCACGTCTCCGCCGCCCGAAACCAGCACGCCCGTCAGCTGGCAGCCGTAGCCCTCGCTCTTCTCGTTCCGATCGGCCAGCGTCTCGACCTCGACGACATGGCGGCCCGGCTGCCCACGACAGAGGAAGAGCGACGGCGTCAGCCACCACCACTGGTCGCGATAGCCGTCAATGCCCGTCGCGACCTCGCGTCCATCGATCCGGACGGAGAACTTGCCCCAGTTGAACGGCTTCTTCCCGACGCGGTAGAGGAGCGCGACCGTCGCGCCCTCGACCTCGAAGACAAGCCGTCCGCCGGCATTCGTGCAGGCAAGGCCCTCGCCCCAACACCAGTCCCGCAGCGGAAAGAACCCCGCGTTCGTCGTCACCGACAGCTCCTTCATCGTCCGAAACTCGCCCTGGTCAAACTCGGTGCCGTACATCGGCTTCGGCAGCGGCGGAACAGACGTCGCCGGCGCGCGGTTCTCTGCCTTGAACGCCGTGTAGGCCGCCGCGAACCAATGATTCAGAAGCGCGGCCGCCAGCGCATGACCCACGTCATTCGGATGAACCGTGTCAGGGGAAATGTCGCCCCAGGGGATTGTGCCTTCCTTCACCAAGGGATAGACCGCGTCGCGATAGCTCACGTACGGCACGCCGTAGTGCGCCGCAACGGCCGCATGCAGATCCTGGCGGTTTTCCCCGCTCTGGCCGACCATGCCGAGCGCGATGACGGCGATGCCCTGCGGGGCCTTGAGAAGCTGCCGAAGAACGCCCTCGTAGCTTGCCCCCCAAAGGTCGCCCCAGCCGTCGTTCACGGAGAACTCAACAACCACGACATCCGGCTGCTTCGCCAGCACGTCGCGCTGCAGACGGAACGCGCCAATGTCCGACCCCGTTGCGCCAATGCCCGCATTCACGAGATCGATTCGGCACTTCGGGAACGCCCGACGCCAGGCGGCGGCCAGACGATCGCAGTAGCGATTCGCCCCCTTCGTCGCGCCGGCGCCGCCCGTGATCGACCCGCCCACAGTGGCGATGCGGACGGGTTCGCCGCGATCCAGACGCGACCAGACGCGCGCAAAGCGCGTCCGGTCGCCCGCCACCCGCACGGACTTCGACCCCAGTTCCGAGAGCGACGGGATGGCGACCCCGCTCGGAAAATGCGTCGGCAAATCGTCGAAGAGCGGCGCCACCGTTTCGGCGAACGCGGTGGCGGCGAACGTCACGCAACCACACACGAGCGCACGCGCCCAGCCCTTGCTTCTGAAACCAAAGTTCCTCATTCCCTTCACTCCTTGTTGACTGTTTGTTCACGCGAGTTGACACACGCGGATTCGCGCACGACCTCGTAGACGCACGACGCCTCCTTCGGATCCGCCGCGACATCCGCCACAAAAGAGAGGCCCCCGTTCACGACGCGCACAGGCACGCGCGTCCGCCGTGCGCCATCGACCGCCAGCGACCAGACGGCATAGGCCTCCGGCCGTTCCAGCGCGAGGGAAATCTCGGCCCGCCCCGGCCGCATCCGCATCTTGTTCGTCTTGCCCCACGTCAGGAGAATCTTCATCTCCGGATCGGCGAACTTCGTCCGCTCCATCTGCACGTCCGTCAGGTGCGCGACGAGGATGCGCGACGACGTGCGCAGAGGAGCCGCGTCCAGCGACGTCGCGTAGACCGTCGCAGGAGAGCCCGAAACCTGCGCACGCAATGCGCCCGCCGCCAATTCGCCCGACTCGACGTAGCCACCGGCCGTGCCGTCCGTCGCGACGAAGATCGCGCCGCGCGCCGTATCGACGCGCACCTCACGCCCCGCCTCCGGCGGCGGCGGAAGCTTCGCGGGCGTCACGCCATCGAGATCCATGCCGTACTTCGCCGTCCAGCCGACGCGCGCCGTCTCCTTGCGGTGGACGCTCGTCGCCAGCGTCGGATCAAGCGTCCGGAAGCGGTTGCGGTCATAGCCGAGACGCCAGGTCTCCGTCAGCGGCGTCACGTCGCCGCGCAGGAAAAGCGAGATGGCGACCCGGTCGCCGAGACGCTGAATCGGATCATTCGCGATGTCAAACCCCGAAATGCCGCCGGCCTCCGGCTTCATGAAGCCGTACCAGTCGCTGTGCGACCACGCAAAGCGCCAAAGCCCGCTCCAGTCCTGAAGAGCCGCCTCCGCCGCCGTCGCGAGACCGCCGAAACTGCGAATCGGCGACGGCCCGCAGTAGTTGAACTCCGTGATGGTGAACGGACGGTCGAAGAAGCGAAGCCCGCCGCAGGGCTGGGCGCCCGCCGTCGCGAGCTTGAACGTGTTCACGCTTGCGCTGTGGCTTGGAATCGACCAGGCCGGGCCAAGGAATTGCGGATGATCCACGTAGAAGTGCGTGTCGGTATAGTCGTAGGCGTCGTGCCGCACGACCTGCGAAACGTCAAGTCCCGAGCAGTTCATGTTCGTGAGCGGCGCGCGGCAGCCAAGCTCGTCGCGCAGGAACGCGCGAACCCGCGCCGCGAAACGCCGCTCGATGTCCTGCAGGAAGACGAGGAACGCCTCACCGTGCCGATTGTCGATGTAGTTCGCCGGGAAGCCCGTCGGGATGTCCCCATAGGTTTCGGGATGCGCCTTCTTCTGCGCGGCAAGCCACGTCTCCCACGCCCGCTTCCAGCCCGGCAGATTCGCGTAGTCGTGCGTCCCGCCCGCGTCCAGCGGATTCTCGTTGACGAGCGAGAGGCCGATGAGCGCCGGCTCCTGCGCGAGCGTGCGCCCGGTGAAGACGTTCACGTGTCCGAGGAAGAGACGCGCGAACGCCTTGTAGTTCTCCCACACGTCGCGGTTGATGACGACGAGCCGCTTGAAGTCCCACATGCCCATCTTGCCGTCGCGGTCGATGCCGACGCTGCGCCAGGTCGGGAAGCGCGAGACGTAGATGTCTGTCGTGAAGTAGATGCCATGCCGCACACAGGACGCGACGAGCGCATCAAACCGACGGAGGGCCTTCTCGTCGGGCTTCAGCGCGGCCGGGTCGTCCTTGTCGACGAGCCGGCCGTCATGATGGTGGAAGCGGATGGCGTTGTAGCCCGAACGCGCCAGCGTCTCGGTGATGCGGTCAACCGTCGATTCGGGCGGAATGTTGCCCGTGCCGCAGACATTGACGCCGTAAAACCGCTGGGGCACGCCCGGCAGGTTCTCGAACTCAAAGTGGCCGCCCTTCGCGACGACGCGGCCGTGCTTCCCCGCCGGAGCCTCCGTCCGGCGAATGGACGAGAAGTCGAGCGCCGAGCCTTCCTTCACCCACGGCGTCATCGTGAGCGGCACCCAGCCCGGCAGGTCGGCGACCACGACCGGCCGACCGACCGCCGGGTTGAACGCGCCCGCGCCGATGAGGTCGAACGAAACAGGGAGCGACACGTTCCCCCGATACGGCGACTTTCCGGGCGCAGGGAGCGCAACCGAGAAATCCTCGCCGCCCCACGGACGACCACTCTGCATCGACACCGCCGTCGGCTCGGCAAAGCGAAAGGCTATTCGCTTTCCGTCCGTGTTCGTCAATGCCAGCTCCCGCACCTTTGCGGAAAAGAAGCCCGCCGTCTTTCGGTCGGACGGGAACGGCACGACCGTTCCGTCGGCGGAAACCTCGCGCCATTCCTCATACGGGAAGGTGGCCTGCAAGCCCAGCGCATTCAGCGTCGCATCCCCCGTCGGCGTGAACGTGTAGTCCGCATGAACCCCGCCCTCGACCGACGAGATCTTCAGCGTCGCAAGGACGAGCGGCTGGTCATTGTCCGGCTTGAGCTTGAAGTGGTAGACGCCGTCCGCATCTGGCTCATCTCCCTCGTAGCCGCCGTGGAACCACCAGTTGGCGGACGCGACACGCGCCTCGATCTTCGTCTTGACGCCCTCCGCAACCAGCCGCCCGCCGAACATCGGAACGACCGTGTCGGCAAAGGCGGAAGCGGCGAACGCCGCGCAGATGCACAGGAGCAGGAAGCGGCCCTTTTCGTCAGACTTAAAGAAGTTCATGGTGAAATAATCCAATTAAGAAAGGATCGAAGAATCGAATGGCTGAATGGGGTGGTTAACGAATGATGACGGTAAGACCTGGCGCGACGACGCGGACATGGCCATCCTCGTCCATCGTTGCCCGCAACCACGTCGCGGCCCCGTTCACCGTCACGCGCCACGTGGCGAGATCGTCAGCCGTGAGCGCACCGCCCGAACACGTCACGAGGCTGGCGATGTCCGCCAAGGAAGACCGCGGGGCTCCTGCCGGCAGATTCACGATTTCCAGCGTCTTGTTCCGAAGGGACGGAAGACCCACGATTGTTCCGCCAGGCATCGTCGCATCAACCTGAATGCCCGCCGGCCGGTTCGTCACCGAGGTGACATCGAGCGTCGCCCCCGCATCGGCCCGCAGCATCGCCTCCGTCAGATCGACGCCTGAGGACACCTCATTCGCATACGCGAACGTCAGGGGCAAGCCCGAACTCTCGCCCCAACGGCCGTCGAGATGCCAATAATACCATCGGTAGCCGGAAACAATGCTGTCCTTCTCGTAAAATTCGGTGCGTGTGTCCGCCAGCGTCCAGTTCACGCCGTCGGGGCTGGTTTCGATCGTCCAAGAGGACGGAATCGTGCCATTGTCGGCGAAAGCATAGCTCTGCGCGGGTGCGCGGGCCTGCGCGGGTGCCGCGGCCGCGTCATCAAGGCGGAAGGTAAACGAAATCTCGGTCGGCACATTCGTCACGCCGTTCTCAACGATTCCCGTCACATTCATCCGTGCCCAATACTCGCTCCGAAACAGGTTGCCCGGATTTCCGGCGGCTTCCTCCGTATCGTAGACGAGTCCAGGGGACGCAAAAACCTCACCGGCGGACAGATTCGTTGCGTCCGTCACATCCTTCCGCCACATATAGCCATTTCCCTTCGAGTTGATGCGATTGCCGTCTGCGTCAAAGAGTCCGAACTGGCAGAGATTCAGCTCCTTCAATGTCGGATTTTTCGCCGTCTTCGTGATTGTCACGCGCCAGAATGCGTTGGTGATGCCCATGCCCGAAAACGACAGCCGCCCCGATGCCGCCCGCACCAGCCCTTTGAACCGCTGCGGACACGCGGCCGACCCGCGCACGGACAGCGTACCCGCGCCCGTCTTGACGAACGCTCCCTTCGCGTCAATCGACACCAGCCGTTCAAGGGTTTCAGCCGCCTCATTCGTGAAGACGAGCGTTCCGCCCTTCTGCACGGCGACCGGACGAGGCGTGGCGGCGAGAAAGCCGCTGGCCTCCATCACTTTCTTCGGCGTACCCCCGTCCTGTACGCGATAGTTCTCGTCCTTCTCGCCCTCGCCCATCGTATGACGGTCCTTCGCGCGAACCGGCGTCAGCGCAGACAAGTCGCCCAAGCCCGCCATCGTCGTCACGCCCGTGACGGAGAGGCCGCCGTCCACAATGTCCGGCGCCGTGACGGTCGCATCGTCAAGCGTCAGCGTCCCCGTGCCCAGCTTGCGCACCTTCACGTTTGCGGCGACCACGCCTTTCAGCGTGCCGTCCATGTCATCCGCGCCGAACGTCAGGACAGCCGTCTTTGAATGGCTGTTGGTCGCGTAGCTGCTCTTCGAGACGTCCAGGCTGTTCACGGTCTGCGTCGTTCCGTTGAGGTCGAGAATGGCCGTATACGGATAGCCGGATTCGACTTCATAGTTCCCTGTGCGCAAGACGACGCCGCCCGTACCCGTGCCATGGGGCAGCGTATCGGAAACGCTCGTCTTAATCTCGACGCCTTCGGAAACGAGGTCTCCCGTGTGTCCCCAGGCCACGGCCTTTTCCAGCCAAATACGCGCCCAGTCGTTCGACCCTCGGTTGACCGCGTAAAACAGGACGTCGCAGGCACCCGTCGTCACGACCGAGCGATCCGCAACGCCCCCCATGCGCCAGGGATACCAACCCGGCTCGATTCGGATGTCCGCATTCTCATCGCCCCGCAGGACAATGGGATTCGATTCCGTCGCAACGAGAGTCTTTTCGCCCCAGCGACCGATGTTCAGAAAGCCGCCGGCGAAACGAATCTCGACCGGGTGGCTGTTCTTGTTCGTAATGGCCAGATGGTTGAACGGCCCGGCCTTCAGTTCCGCAAGGGGTACCACGCCCTCCGCATTCGCCGGTGTCTCGTCGGAAACCTCAATGGCCGGCCACACCCCATCCGGCCATTTCCAGTCATAGATCTTCGAGAGGTTCACGAGAATGCTCCCCATTCCTGCCCCCGTCTTCAGAAGCGCCCTGGACTCTCCGCTTTGGTCAAACTGTGCGAGACCCTGCAACGTGAGCGTTGCCGTGTCCGCCGCGTTCGGCGCCAATTCGATGACCGCGCCAGAGGCGGCCGTCAACGTCATGCGCGCGCCCTCGCCCTTTGCCGTAAAACTGTCGTGCAACGTCATCGTCGAATACGTGAGACTCTCCGTCGCAACCCGTGGCTCGCCGCGCCCGACAACGATTTCCTGGGCGTCGGCCGCGAACCCTGACGAGACAAGGGAGAGCAGCCCGACCGCCGACCCAACGGCGGTCAAGAGGCGCATTTTACCCCCCCCCCCCCTCGAAGGTGATGATGTCATTCGTGTTCATCTTTCACTACTCCTTGCATTTGGTTGTAGAGTTAAACGAGAGAAGGTTGTCGCGCTCCGCATCCACTCGCGAGACCGGCGCGCTCCCCTTTGGTTCGAGATTATATCACATCATACACAACCGATGCAACAGGGCAGATGCGACAGGGCCCGGACAGCCCGACCGCCGCGTTCATTTGTTGACGGACATACGTCACTCAAGGAGAATTTGAATGGCCTGCGCCGGAAACCGCCTCCCGATTCATCACCGCCCAAACGGACTAAGTTTCGTCGTCATTGTCCATTCGTCTTGTCGCCCAGTTCGTCCTGAAGCAGACGAATTGCACGGTCGGGAAGAGAATTGGTAAGGGGCATGATTTCTTCCACGCGATTGTGCTCGGACAGCCAAATTGCCGCATTCAGGCAAAAAACCGTCGACAAGGTTTCATTAGGACATTCCATCCAGATCGACATCGCATTCCAATAATTCGTCACACCCATATTCGGAGGATGCCGTGCCATCCTCGCAACCATATTTGTGGACAAATGGAACACGGCATCCCGCTGATTTCCATAGTTAAGCCCCGTCAGATATTCGACAGCGGCCGCATACCTAAGCCACGAACCAACATCAAGGCTAGCACTATGGACTATGTTCGACACCAAGACTTGATGCAAACGAAAGCACTCGTCGCGGGCAACGCACGCCTCATCATGTTCCATCCTGTGCATCAGCGAAACGGCCAACGCCAAATCCGCCGCACACTGGCTTTGCTCGTCCGTGCACATGGCGCGATAAGTCATCACCTCGTTTGTAAATGCCGTCGTGAGCAGAAGCCGCGGATTCTCGCACGCCCGAATGACCTTGGAAATTAATTCATTATAATTATCCAGACCTTTTGACGAAATCACCGACAGCATCATTGCCGCCATCACAATCATCTTTCCCATCACCAATCTCCTTTGTTAACCGACATTACGCTACGACGCCCCCACCGGCGTTTCTTAAAATACAAATACTGGCTATCCTTGACGATGGCACAGGCGTGCCACGCCCTGTTCTCGGCATTCGCCTTCATCCACGCATTTACATCCCCCATCGTAACGCGGTTATTTCGCCAGGAATCGACAATGCGCTTCGGGGCGCCGCCCTCATCTCCCGGCGCATGATAATTGTACCCCAGCAGGACCTTCGGCCCAACCGACTCCCACAGCTTGCCGGGCGAGGCGGCGTGGTTGGCAGGATCCCACACGCCCCCCGGATTCAGGAAGTTGTCGTTGTAGTCATTGATGTCGAGGACAGAGCATCCCGCGAAGATCACGCAGTCCAAGTCACGGCTCCAACAGTCCGCAACGACGCCCGGCCCGAAGTCGTCCACTGCACCAGTCCCGTGATGCCCGTGGCCGGAATAATAGAAATAGTCCGCCTGGTTCATGACCTGACGCCTCGCAGACCGGACGCCGCCATACGTCACGGACAAGACCTCGACCCCGGCCGCCTTGAAGAACGACTCCGAAAGTTCCGAATTCGGAGGGCTGGAATCAAGGGTCAGCGTCCGCTCGTTCGAGGCCCTGCCGCGACGGGCCAAGGCCATCTGCTCGAAGGAAAGGCAATCGGACAGATCCGAACCGCCGGAGCCTGCGAGCGTGCCCACGTCATATGCGGACATCTCGTCCACGCCGTCTTCGCCTTGCGGCGGCAGCAAGCCGAGTTCGACCAGCTGCGCGCGCGTCCGGACAAGCCTGATTTCAGAATGATCGCCGAAGCACGCAAACTCGGAAGAGGCGACTGGAACGGCGACGCCGTCCGGACACGTTCCGGAGGTCGCCACGACCACATTGCTCCCCATGACCAGCCTGCACCTGTCGAATGTCGAAATGGCCGGCGAGATCCGTATCCAGACCTTCAGGTCTTCGTCGTCCATCAGAACGCGCGACGTCTCGATCTCCGTCCAAGATCCGTCTTCCGGGCCGCAGATTGCGATCTCGCACCTGTAGACGTGCAGCAACGCCTCCAGGCCTTCGGCGACATTGCCGCCGGCGCCGTCATGGGCATGAACATGCCCTGACAAGAGCCCGCCCGCGTTTTCGGCCATCCATCCAAGCCCATGCACGACCTCATTCCCCGGCAGACGCATTGACGTGTAGCTCTGGTAGGATGCCGCCGTCGGCATTCCGTCGATCTTTGCCTGCCAGCAGTACCAATTGGGATCTATGTGGCCGTCCGAATTCAGCCACTCCATGGTCAGACGGTACGAATTGCCTTTCTTCAGAATCTTGAGCCTTTCATTTCCGACCCCAGGGGACTCCATCGAGACGGTGTCGGATCGATTGTCGATCGGGCCTCTCCCGGCGATCGTCAGACGCCACGCCGCATAATCCCCGTACACGTCAAATCGCAAGCCCCGCTCTGTCGAACTGGAAGACGGACTCCCCCGGTCCGTTCCGTCTGCCGGATCAGACCCATTGCAGATCTCCTGAAAATCAGACACGCCATCACCGTCCGAATCCGCCTTTCCCGGGTCGCATCCAAGCTGAAGCTCATCATGATTGCAGAGGCCGTCATGGTCAACGTCGCCCGACGCGCCATCACCTCCCGACGCGCTCAGGGGATCAAGGCCATTCCCGACTTCCCAGCCATCCGGCATTCCATCGCCATCCGAATCACTGTCCTTTGGATCCAGTCCAAGACCGATCTCGTACGAATCGGTCAGGCCGTCCGCATCGGTATCGGCCAAGAGCGGACTCGTTCCGTGGGCGTTCACCTCGACGCCATCCGCGAGGCCGTCTCCATCCGTGTCGTCATTCCACGGATCCGTCCCCCGGCGCTGTTCCTGCGCATTCGTCAAACCGTCGCCGTCAACATCTCCGCCCGCGCCATCGTCGCCACTCGAGACAAGGGGATTGAGTCCGTGCTCGACCTCCCAGCCATCCTTCAATCCATCGCCATCCGCATCGGCCGACCTCGGATTCGTTCCGATGGAGATTTCCACGCCATCCGAAAGGCCGTCGCCGTCGGAATCGGGACTGGTCGGCGACGTTCCGAGAGAAATCTCCTGCCCATCATCCAGGCCGTCTGCGTCACTGTCCGCCACCACCGGACTCGTCCCATGCCCCAAATGGTATTCGACAGTCGTCCGAGGCAGAAGAGGCCCCCTCTCGGAGAAATCCCACGTAAGATTGTAGTAGCCGTCGTCGGTGAGAATGCGCTTGTTCTGAACGCCCGCGACGGCGCCTTCGCCATCCATCCAGTAGTCGCTTGACAGATAGCTGACGCGCAACACGTTGCCCGTGCCAGGGGGAACGGAAACCTGGTAGGTCATTCCAAGCGCGGAATAGGGCGCCGTCCTCACGTCGTGGAATTCCACGACATACGTGCCGTCGGCGACCGTGCCGGCCTTGATGTACGAATTCGTGTTCCCCTTGAAAAGATAGGAATCGTTCCAGTAGGCGGCGACCAGGACGCTGCCGCTGTTGGACACGTTTTGGTTAAGCGCCGTCGGGCCGGGAGGGAATATCCAGCCGTTGAAGTCTCCGACGGATGAAAATGCGATGTAGCCCGTTTCAAAAGCGGTTAAATAGGAGAGGGACAAGCCGCTCACGACATGTGACGACGTCATTGGCCGAGAGGTCACCTGGCACCACCAGCTCGATATGCCCATGCCGAGTTCCTCATGCCAGTACCCTGTGTTGTACGTCGGCCTCAACTCGGAGGTGTCATGCCAGACAAAGCTGTCGGCAACTTTTAAATATCCGGACTCGTCGCCGTCGCGAATGCCGTCCGAGTCGGAATCTGCCGACGTTGGGTCTGCGACAAGCTCGACTTCTTCGCCATCGGACAAACCGTCGTTATCTGTATCAGGCGAGGCCGGATCCGTGCCGAGAACCCATTCCTCAACCTTGTCGCTCAAACCGTCGCCGTCGGAGTCGTCCTGCGACGCCAGACGATAAAACGCCGACACGCGCATGCCGCTCGTCGGGAGGTCTGCATAGGCCAGTTCAACAACGGCATTCGACCTGGCCTGCCCGACATCAAGCTGCGCCAGTCGCCACCAGCCGTTGCTCGCCAGCCGATGGCAGCCAAAGACATCAATGCGGCCGTTCGTGAACGACATGGCCGCAGGCCATGCAAGTCCCAGCGAGACGGACTCCTCCCCACGCTCGATGCCCCAGAAGCACAGATTCGTTATCGGAGGGAAATCGGACTGAAACGACAACTCCGCCAGATCGGCGGCAATCGGGACAACAGTTGGCGCCGGGTCTCGCACAAGCCCCATGAACGCGCCTCGATCCGCTCCGTCCGTTCCTTTCGTAGAGCCGTGCTGGACAAGCCCGCCGACGAGAAAAACCAGCAGCGCCGACTCAAGCCACGGGCGGCGCACGAGACGAGCAGCCTCCCGAAGGGGACTGAGGCCCCATTCGCGCATCTTCAGGACGATGCAAACGAGGAGAAGCCCGACAGTACAGGCGACCGCCAACTCAGTCCACCAATTTGCACGGATTGCGCTGAACATTCCCATGGCGACGTGCGCGTGCGCCGTTTCCCGAATTTCCGGACACTACACGAGCCCGTGAGGCTCCAGCCCGTCCGGCAGCCAGCGTTCAGGCGCGGCAATGGCCTTTTCAAGGACGTCCGGAATGTCAACGTAGCGGATGCGCCCGGCGAGAAAGTCGCGCACGGCCGCCTCGTCGGCGACCGACAGCGCCGCCGGCGCGAGTCCGCCCTGCCGCAGGGCCTCGCGAACAAGCGCAAGGCAGGGGAAGCGCGCGAAGTCGGGCGCGCGGAACGTGAGCGCCCCCAGCGCGGCGAGATCCAGGGGCCGGCGCGCCGCCGGCAGACGTTCCGGCCATGAAAGCGCGTACTGAATCGGCACGCGCATGTCCGGCGGCGAGAGCTGCGCCAGCGTCGAGCCGTCCACAAACGTGACGAGCGAATGGACGACGGATTCCGGATGGACGACGACATCAATCCGCTCTGCCGGCACGTCGAAGAGCCAGCGCGCCTCGATGACCTCAAAGCCCTTGTTCATCATCGTCGCCGAATCGACCGTGACCTTCGGGCCCATCTTCCAGCGCGGATGGTTGAGCGCCTGCCCGACCGTCACCGTCGAGAGATCGGCCGGCCCATCGAGAAACGGCCCGCCCGACGCCGTCAGGACAAGCCGATCGACCGCGCCGCCGCCTTGCAGGGCCTGAAAGACCGCCGAATGCTCCGAATCGACGGGACGGAATCGGACGCCCCTCGCGCGTGCGCGCGCCGTGACGAGTTCGCCCGCCATGACCATGACCTCCTTGGTCGCAAGGGCGATGTCCATGCCCTTCTCGATCGCGGCAAGCGTCGGGCGGAGACCCGAAGCCCCGACCGTCGCAACCAGACAGACGTCCGCCTCGTTCTCCTCGACCGCGCGACAGGCGGCCTCCTCGCCGACATAGGCGCGCGCGCCGAATTCGCGCGCAAGCGCCTCACAGGCCTCCCGCGACCGAAGGGCCGACACGGCGACGAGGCGAAACTCGTCGGGATGCGTCCGCACGACATCAACCGCGCTCGTGCCAATCGACCCCGTCGCGCCCAAAAGGATCAGCCGCTTCGTCTTCATGCCTCCGCCTTCTCCAAGGAAAGAACCGTCCACCCGTCCCGCCGCGAAAAGGACATGGTCGCGCCCAGGCGACGCGCGCGCTGGCGCATGCCTTCAAGGCCGAAATGCCCCTCCGCCGCACCGGGCGCCGTCGCCGGGTCGAACGGCGCGCCGTCGTTCGCGAGGCGCAGCAGCCAGCCGCCCGCCGGGACGGAATCGGCCGTCAACGCGATCTTCTTCGCGCCGCCATGCTTGATCGCGTTTCCGACCGCCTCGCGGACAATGAGCGAGAGGTCGCGCATCTTCGCCGCGTCCATCTGCGGCGGGAGCCCCGTGAGGCGCGTGTCGACGCGACAGAGCCCCTTCGTGTTCTCGTCATGCGCAAGCTGGCGCAGGAGCTCCGCCGGCGAGAGGCGCATCATGTCGTCGTTCTTCAGCCCCCAGACAATGTCACGGATCTCGCGCTTCGCCCGCACAAGCACGCTCTCGGCCTCCTTCAAGCGTCCCAGCTTCATCAGCATCCCCGCGCCGACAAGGTGCTGCTCGATCGTGTCATGCAAGTCGTCCGCCATGCGCTTGCGCTCCGCCATCAGCGTCCGCGACCGGAACAGGCGCTGTCGCTGGCGAACGGCAAAGACGGCAAAAGCCAGCAGCAGCAACGCCAGCGCGGCGGAGACGGCCGAGACACCGAAGACGAAGAGGCGCGTCCGCCGCGCGGCCAGATAGGCGAGGTCGGGCACAAGCGTCACGTCAGCGCCGACGGCATGGAGTTTCACGCCCATCACGAACCCCGCATGCCCCAGCCAGACGGAGGGGTCCAGCAGTTGCTCGACGACGCCCGAGACGCAGACCTTCGGGTGGGTGTGCGACGAGTCGGAAAGAAACCCTGGCGTATCCGCGCACATCACGTTGACGGGCACACCCGAAACGTCGAGGACAAAGCCGCGCTCGGACAGCCCGATTGCGCGTCCTTCCAGCATCACGCGCAGCCAGTTGACGTCCACCCCGTCCGAATCCGCCTCGACAAGATCATCTCGCGCAACGGCGCGTGGCTCGGGCAACGGCTCCGTGCCAACCTTCTCGACGGCCTTCGCCCGAAGCAGAATTCGGCCGCCCTCGAGCGAGGGTGCGCCCGAAACGGAGACGACGTCGCCGGCGAGAACGGACAGCCCGCCGTCAGGACACTCGATCTTCAGCCCGTCGTCGCCGCGCTGGAGGAAAAGGAAGTCCTCGCCGACGAACGTGACGACGCCCATGATCTCGGCCGCCGCCGTACGCCCGTCGCCCAAGGCCTCGGCGACCTTGGCGACGACGCGACCACGGACTTCATCCGAAAACGCGCGAATCGAGAGTTCCCGCTCGGCCATCGCCACAAGCGGAAGAAAGCCGAGAAACGCGAGGCAGCCGACTCGCCGCGCACAACGGGAAAGCGTCTTCATGCCTCCTCGATGGCGGAATCGACGATCGTGCGCTTCTCCTTCGAGAACGCGAGGCCGACGAGGGTCAGCGTCTTGCCGTTGCCGGCGAACTTCTCGGCGTAGCGGTTCGCCTTGATCTGCCCGATCGCGGCGGCGGCGGACGTGTC
>CAYQUI010000032.1:0-19886 GCA_964420685.1 uncultured Lentisphaeraceae bacterium
CCCCACCCAATTCGTGTCCATTCGTGAAATTCGTGGACAATCCCCACCCCTGGGGCCTGTCCCCATATGTCCCCTGGGGCCTGTCCCCATATGTCTTTGGGAACGTCTGCATAGGACGTTTGGCGTAAGGTGCGCGGTCGAACGCCTTTGGGTCCGGCACGATGCAGGGCTTTGCGTTGTCGAAACCGCCTGTATGCGTCGCCAGGTCGCGCACGGTGATTCGGCCGTTCTCCTTCGCAAGCACGTGCTCGGGCAGGCAGTCCGCAAACGGCGTGTCGGGATCGAAGAGACCCTCCGCTGCCAGCCGCGCACACAGGCTTGCCGAGAACGTCTTGCCGACACTGGCCCGATCGAAAATGCGGTCCTCCGTCATCGGCGCGTCATCGGCGAGGGAAGCGGATGCCGCGTCCGTTAGCGTTTTGGTATAATACGGACATGAAGATTGCAGTGATCGGTGACGGCGGATGGGGCACGGCAAACGCGCGCCTGTTGGCCGGATATGGACACGACGTGACGCTTTGGGGTGCGTTTCCGGACTACATTGAAGAGATGAAGCGGACGCGCCGAAACGAGAAGTTTCTGGCTGGGGTCGAGTTGCCCGCGAACCTCAAGTTGACGGCAGACCGCGCGGAGGCGGTCGCGGGCGCGGCGGTTGTCGTCCTCGCGCCGCCGTCGAAGTATTTCACGTCCGTCGTTTCGGGCTTTAAAGGCCTTGTTACGCCGGAGATGCTCGTCGTTTCCATCACGAAGGGGCTGTGCGAGAAGACGAATCGCCGCATGACCGACTTGGGCGCGGAAATCCTGGGGACAGGCCCCCTTGTCGCGCTCGCGGGGCCGACGCACGCGGAGGAGGTTGCGCGCGGAATCCCGACGGCCATCGTCGCCGCTTGCGAGGATTCCGCGAGAGCTCGGCGCGTTCAGGAAATCTGGTCGGGCCCACGCTTTCGCGTCTACACGTCGGCAGACCCCATCGGCGTCGAAATTGGCGGCGCGGTCAAGAATGTCCTCGCGATTGCGGTGGGCTGTTCGGACGGCATGGGCTATGGTGACAACACGCGCGCGGCCCTCATCACGCGCGGCCTTGTCGAGATGAAGCGGTTCGTCCTGGCCTATGGCGGCGCGCCTGAGACCCTGTCGGGCCTCGCGGGCATTGGCGATCTGATCGTGACCTGCACGTCCGTCCATTCGCGCAACCATGCGGTTGGCGCGCGTCTCGGCGCGGGCGAGAAAATCGAATCGATTCTTGGCTCGATGGAAATGGTGGCCGAGGGCGTGTGGAACGCGAAGGTCGTCCACGAGATTGCCGAACGTCTCGGCGTCGAGATGCCGATTTGCGATCTCGTCTACGCGCTCTGCTATCGGGGATTTGACGCGAAGGAGGCCTGCGCGGCGATGATGGGCCGTTCGCTCAAGGCGGAGTGAGCCGATGTGGGACATGGGGCTTCTCGTCATCTTGAGCGCATTTAGCTTTGCGCTTGGCGCGTGCGTCGCGAGTTTCCTGAACGTCGTCATCTGGCGTGTGCCGCGCGGCGAGTCGATCGTCTCGCCGCCGTCGCACTGTCCGAAATGCGGCGCGGCGATTCGCTGGTACCAGAACGTGCCGATTCTCTCCTGGCTCGCCCTGCGCGGCCGGTGCGCGAATTGCCGGGCGCCCATCTCGCCGCGTTATGTTTTTGTTGAGCTGCTGGGGGGCGTCCTCTTTCTCGCGGCGCTCTGGCGCTACGGCGGGCCGAGTCTCGAACTTCTCGTGATGTGGATTTGGATCGCCCTCATGATCGTCGGTTCGTTCATCGACTTCGACCACAAGCTTCTGCCGGACTTCACGACCATCGGCGGCATGGTTCTCGGCGTCGCCTTCCACGTCGTCCGTTCGATTCAATCGGTTGACCATTCGGTTGTCCTTTTCTCGCTTTACGGCTTGGCCTTTGGCTTCGGCCTTTTGTGGCTTGTGCGCGCCCTCGGCTCGAAGGCGTTTCGGCGCGAGGCAATGGGCATGGGCGACGTCTTCCTCATGGGGGCGGTCGGCGCGCTGTTCGGCCCGGTCGCCGTCCTCGTCACGCTGATTCTCTCGTCCCTCGTCGGCTCAGTCGCCGGGCTGTCGATGGTTGCGTTCGCGAAGACGAAATTCGGGCGGCTCGTCGAAATTCCCTACGGGCCGTACATTTGCCTGGGCTGCCTTGTCTGGATGTTTTGGGGGCCCGAACTTGTGGCGGGCTATCTTCGGCTGCTGGGCTTCTGAAACGGGGCTGCCGCCTAGGCGAGAAAAGGAGACGCGACATGGAGAAGCTTTTCATCATCGACCTGATGCCGTTCCTCTATCGGGGGCATTTCGTCTTTTTGCGCAATCCGCGCCTGACGGCAGGCGGCATCAACACGTCCGCGCTTCTCGGTCTCGCGAACGGCCTTCAGTCCATCCTGAAGCGCGAGAAGCCGACGCATGCGGTCTTGGCGATGGATCCGGGCGGCCCGACGTTCCGCCATCGGGCCTATCCGCCCTACAAGGCCCAGCGCGAGAAGATGCCCGAAGACCTCGCCGCGTCCATTCCCTACGCCTTCGAGTTGGCGGAGGCCCTGCGGATTCCCGTCGTGCGCGTTGCCGACTTCGAGGCGGACGACGTCATGGGCACGCTGGCCGTGAAGGGCGTGGCGGCGGGCTTTGACGTCTATATGGCCACGCCGGACAAGGACGCCGCGCAGCTCGTCCGTCCGGGCGTGCGACTCTATCGTCCTGCCCGCGCCGGCGACACGGCGGAAGTCTATGACGAGGCTGGCGTCTGCGCGCACTGGAATCTCACGAGTCCCGCGCAGATGATCGACTTTCTCGCGCTCGCGGGCGATGCGAGCGACAACATTCCCGGCATTCGAGGCGTCGGCGAGAAGACGGCGGCCGATCTTCTCGAAAAGTACGGCTCGGTCGAGGAGATCCTTGAAAACCAGCCGAAGCTCAAGGGCAAACTTTCCGAGAAGGTCTACGCGGGGCGCGAGGACGTGAAGATTTCGAAGTTCCTCGCGACGATTCGCACGGACGTGCCGATCGAGCCGGACTGGAACGCCTATCGCCTCGACGGCATTGATACGGAGAAGCTGGCGAAGGTTTGCGCGAAGTTCGAGCTGAACCGTTTCGCAAAGGAGTTTTTGGGCGCGGACTGGGGGCGCGAGGGGCGGGAGAAGACGGCAGCGGCACTTGCGCCGCTTCCGGAACTTCAGTCGATTGCGACCGTTCCTCACGACTACCGCTACGTCTCGACCGAGGCGGAGGCCCATGCGCTCCTGGACGAACTGATGAAGGCCGACCGCCTCGCGTTCGACACCGAGACGACGGCGCGCGAGCCAGGCATGACGGCGACGGACGCGACGACCTGCCGTCTGATTGGCGTTTCGTTCGCGACGGCGCCGGGAAAGGCGTGGTACGTGGACGCGGGGCTGATTGACGTGTTTCGTCCGCTCTTCGCCGATCCGTCGAAGACGCTCGTCGGGCACAACGTGAAGTTTGACCGTGCCGTTCTCCTCCGTTATGGCATCGGATTCGGCGCGACGCCGCACGACACGCTTCTTGAGCACTATTGTCTGGACGCGGCGGCGCGGCATGGCCTCAAGGATCTTGCGGAGCAGCTGCTGGGCTACCGCATGATCCGCTTCGAGGAGGTGGCCGGGCCGCAGGAGCGGCGCAAGCCCGAACCGACGCTCGTCGGCAAGGACATCGCGAAGGTGACGGACTACGCGGCGGAGGACGCGGACATCACGCTCCGGCTTGACGGACTTCTGCGGGGACAGGCCCTCGCGCTCGAGCAGCGCGGCGTCGCGCCTGCGCCGCCCGTGCTGGAGACCGAAGAGGAACTCGTCAAGATCCTGTGCGAGATGGAGCGCGAAGGCGTGCGAATTGACACGGACGCCCTGAAGGCCTATGGGCGCGAACTCGACCGCGAGATTCTCGCCTACGTGCAGGAGATTCGCAAGTACGCCGAACCGGGCTTCAACCCCGACTCGCCGAAGCAGCTTGCGGAGCTGCTCTTCGACCGCTTGGGCCTCACCGGGTCGAAGAAGACGGCGTCTGGCCAGTGGTCAACGGACGAGAAGGCGCTCTCGAAGGTCGTGCTGTCGCATCCGATCGTGCCGCTGATTCTCGAATACCGCGCCTGCACGAAGCTGAAATCGACGTACGTGGACAAGTTGCCGACGCTCATCGATTCGGAACGGCGCGTCCACACGACCTTTGCCCAGGCGTTTACCGAGACGGGGCGGCTCTCGTCGTCCGACCCGAACCTGCAGAACATCCCGATCCGCACGCCGCGCGGCAAGCGCATTCGCGCGGCCTTCGTCGCGCGTGACGAGGGCCATGTGCTTGTCTCGGCCGACTATTCGCAGATTGAGCTTCGCCTCATGGCGGCCCTGTCGGGCGACGCGGCGATGTGCGCGGCGTTTGCGCGTGGCGAGGACATTCACCGTGACACGGCCGCGCGCGTCTACAACCTGATGCCGGCGTTCGTGACGGACGAGCAGCGCGCGAAGTGCAAGGCGGTCAACTTCGGCATCATCTACGGCATTTCGGCGTTCGGACTCTCCCAGCGGCTCAAGGTGCCGCGCAAGGAGGCGGCCGACCTCATCGAGACGTACTTCCGGCTTTATCCGAAGGTGAAGGAGTTTATGGGCGCGGCGGTCGAGCGTGCGCGGGAGAAGGGCTACGCCGAGACCGTTCTCGGTCGCCGCCGCACGTTGCGCGACATCAACTCGCGGAACGCGACGGCGCGCCAGTCGTCCGAGCGAGACGCGATCAACACGCCGATTCAGGGCAGTGCGGCGGATCTCGTCAAGCTCGCGATGGTGAAGGTCGACCGCGCGCTCAAGGCCGAGGGACTGCGGTCGAAGATGGTTCTTCAGATCCATGACGAACTCGTCTTCGACTGTCCGAAGGAAGAGGCCGCGCGCGTGAAGGAGATTGCCCGCCGCGAAATGACGACGGCGCTCGACTTTGGCGTGCCGCTTGACGTCGGCCTCGGCGAAGGGGCAAACTGGCTTGACGCGCACTAAAGGCTTGCGATGGACAAGGTCACGCCCGAAGTGCGCTCGAAGATCATGCGCGCGATTCGCTCGCGCGACACGTTGCCGGAGGTCCTCGTGCGCAAGTGGCTGTTTGCGCAGGGCTATCGCTTTCGCGTCTGCGACAAGCGCGTCCTCGGTCGTCCGGATGTCGTTTTGCCGCGCCTGAAGACGCTGATTGAGATTCGGGGCTGCTTCTGGCATCACCACGGCTGGACGTGGGACGGGCGCAAACTCGTGCAGACGGAAGTGTGTGCGCAGGCGACGGCGCCGAAGTCGAACCGCGCGTTCTGGAACGCGAAGTTCAGGCGGAACGTCTGCCGCGACCAGGAGCATGAGCGGCTGTGGGCCGAGCAGGGCTGGAACGTGATCGTCATCTGGGAATGCGGACTCAAGACGGCGGCCGATCGCGAAGAGACGTTCGCGAAAGTCGTCGGGTGGTTGCGCGAAATCGAAGACTCTCGCGCTGACGGCTGCGCATCGGCCGCTCGGCAGAGGAAGTCGAAGCCCTAGGCGGACTGGAGTTGGATTGACGAATTGGCGTTTGCCGTGTCGCGCGGCTTGAAGGCCGTTCCGTCCTCGATGTCGCGGCATGTCTGGAAGACGATTTTCCAGGAGGCGATTCGGTAGTCGCGATCCTTGACGAGCATGGATTCGAGAAGCTGGCAGAAGCCCTCCGAAAGTTCGGGCCGGTAGAGGCGCGGATCGCGGGCCTGCGTGTTCTCGTCGCAGTGCGCGCGCATCATGTTCTCCGTGTCGAGTCCGGGGAAGAGGACGCGCCCCGTCGCGAGGTGGAAGAGCGTCGCGCCGAGCGAGTAGATGTCCGCGCGGCAGTCAAGCTCGACGTCGCCGTAGACCTGTTCGGGGGAGATGTAGGCGGGCGTGCCGAGGACCTGGTCGGGCGCCTTCTGCGGGCCGTCCCGGAACTCGAAGCGGTGCGAGATGCCGAGGTCGGTGAGCTTGATGACGCCATCGGTGTTGATCATGATGTTTTCGGGCTTCACGTCGCAATGGACGACGCCATGGTCGTTCCAGGCGTAGTCGAGCGCGGCGGCGATTGATTCGCAGATCAGCAGGCAGTCCGACTCGCGCACGTGCTGCTTGCGCTTGAGGAGGTCGGCGAACGTGTAGCCGTCCACGTACTCCATGATGTAGTACCAGTTGCCGTTGCCGTTGTCGAAATCGTAGGCCTGGACGATGCCAGGGTGCTTGATCTCCTCCATGATGCGCTCTTCGGCCCGGAACTGGCGCACCTCGGCGCCGTCGTTGGCGAATTCCTTGTTCAGGATCTTCACGGCGACGAGCCGCTGGTTCGGAATGTCCCAGGCCTTCCAGACCGTCGCCATGCCGCCGTCGCCGACCTTCTCGATGAGCTTCAGGTTCGGGATCTTCAGAAGTCGGCTCCGGATCGTGAGCTGCTGCGTGGGAAGGTTCTCGTAGTAGGCGTTGGGCATGAACGGGTTGGGGAGGTTTGGGCGTTTGGAGGTTTGGGGCGTTTGGAGGTTTGGAGGTTAGGCGAGGCCCCACTCCTTGAGTTTGCGGTGGAGCGTGCGGCGCGAGATGCCGAGGAGTTCGGCCGCTTTCGACTTGTTGTTGCGGCATGTTTCAAGTGCAGAAAGGATTTGGGCCTTTTCCGTCTCGGCCAGGGGCGAGATGGCTGTCGCGGGCGCGGGCGGGAGGCCCTGGGCGGGGCGCGCGTCCGCAATGCGCGCATCGGCGGGAACGGTCGTCCCGTGCGCCTCCTGTCGCGTGTCTGTCGGCTCTGGCATTGTCACTTCGGCGGGCAGGTCGGCGACCGTGAGCTGCGGCCCGGACGCGAGGACGACCATTTTCTCGACGGCATTGCGGAGCTGGCGGACATTTCCTGGCCAGGCGTAGCCTTCGAGGGCCTTGAGGGCCGTCGGCTCGATGCCCGTCACGGCATTGCCGTTTGCCGCAGAGAACTCCTTCAGGAACCGCGTCACGAGCGGAGCGATGTCCTCCGCATGGTCTTTGAGGGCCGGCATGCGCACGTCGATGACGTTCAGCCGGTAGTAGAGGTCTTCGCGGAACGTGCCGTCGGCGACCATCTTCGCGAGGTTGCGGTTCGTCGCCGCGACGAGACGGAAGTCGACGGGCTCTTCCGTTGCGCCGCCGAGACGGCGGACGGACTTCGTCTCGATTGTGCGCAGGAGGGCGATTTGCGTTGGCAGGTCGATCTCGCCGATTTCGTCGAGGAAGAGCGTGCCGCCGTCAGCCTCCTCGATGCAGCCTTTCTTGCCGTCCTTGAGTCCGCCCGTGAACGTGCCCGGCTCGTAGCCGAAGAGCTCGGACTTGAGGAGGTCGCCCGAAAACGCGGCGCACTCGACGGCGACGAACGGCCCCTTGGCGCGCTTCGAGAGGCGATGGATGGCCTGTGCGGCCAGTTCCTTGCCCGAACCGCTTGGCCCCTCGATGAGGATCGTCGCGCTCGACGGGGCGACCTTTCGGATGAGCGTATAGACGCGCTGCATGGCGGGCGAACGGCCCGTGAACCGTTCGAGTTCCGCGCCGAGCCGATCCCTGAGCTGTGTGACCTCCCGGTCGAGGTCGGACGTCTGGATGGCCTTCGCGACGCGCCGCTCAAAGGCCTTCATGTCCGTAACCGGCTTCTGGAAGAAGTCCGTCGCGCCGTCCTTCATCGCCTCGACGGCCAAGTCGACCGTGCCGTAGGCGGTGAGGAGAATGACGGCGAGCGACGGGTTTTCGGCCTTGGCCTTGCGCAGAAGTTCGACGCCGCTCTCGCCTGGCATCTTCACGTCGGAGATCATCACGGCGAGGTCGGGGTTGGCGCGCACGAGGCGAAGGGCCTCGGTCGCGTCCGGCGCCGTGAGGCAGGTGTAGACGGGCGCAAACCACTTGGCGAGCATGTCGCGCAGGGGTTTTTCGTCGTCGACGATCAGAATCTTTGGCATGACGAGGCGGAGAGAATGAAAACAACCGATTTTCCCCATAGTATACCATTTTTCGGGGTCTCTCGTCGCAGGGCGCGCATCCTCCATGCAGGGCGTCGGGGGCAGATGCGGGATATGGTATAATGTGCGCATGAAGAGGATTGGCATCATCGGCGCGGGGCGTTTCGGCATGTCGCTTGCGGAGTCGCTCTCGAATGCGGGGGCGGAGGTGGTTCTCATCGATCGGAATCGTCCGGCGATGCAGCAGGCGAACGAGTTCGCGACGGCGTTGCAGGGCGATGCGACCCAACCGCGCGTTTTGGAAGAGGCGGGCTTCGGCGAGTGCGACGTCGTCGTCGTGGCAATTGGATCGAACATGGAAGCGTCGATGATGGCGACGGCAAACTGCAAGGAACTGGGCGTGCCGAACGTCGTCGCGAAGGCGACAAGCGAACTCCATGGCAAGATCCTCCGCCGGATCGGGGCTGATTCGGTCGTCTACCCCGACCGCGATTCGGCGCATCGGCTCGCGCGCGCGATCGCGAACCACGATGTCGTCGATTTCCTCGAAGTTTCCGAAGGCTATTCGATTGCGGAGATTGACGTGCCCGACGGCGTGCGCGGCAAGACGCTGGCGGAGGCCGACCTGCGGCGTCGGACGGGCGTGACCGTGCTGTGCGTCCGTCGGGCGTCCGCCGACCCGCAGAAGCCGCGCACGGTCGTCTTCCCGCAGGCGAGCGACGTGATTGAGCCGACTGACCGCCTCATCGTCTTCGGCGAGACGAAGAAACTCGACGAACTCTCCTGACAATGAGCCGACTGGTCATTCGCGGACGGAAGACGATTTCCGGGACGCATCGCGTTTCGGGCAACAAGAACGCGGCGCTGCCGATGATTGCGGCGGCTCTCCTGACGTCCGAGCCGGTCACGCTTCGGAACGTGCCCGCGATCGACGACGTCGCTCGGATGCTCGACGTCGCGCGAAGCTTTGGCGTCCGGGTCGCGCGCGACGTGTCGGCGGGCGTCGTCACGCTCACGGCGGCGAAGCTGCGTTCGGCGCGCATCTCGCCGGACTTGGCCGCGAAGATTCGCACGAGCTTCCTTTTTGCGGGGCCGCTTCTGGCGCGCCTCGGCCGGGCCTCGTTGCCGCCGCCCGGCGGCGATGCGATCGGGCATCGGCGGCTCGACACGCACTTCGCCGGGTTCAAGGCCTTGGGCGCGAAAGCGTCCGTCGGCAAGAAGTCGCTCGCGTTGCGGGGTTCGCTCAAGGGCGCGCGGATTCTCCTCGACGAGGCGTCCGTGACGGCGACGGAGAACATCCTGATGGCGGCCGTCCTCGCGAAGGGGCGGACGGAGATCCTCAACGCGGCGTGCGAGCCGCATGTCGTCGACCTCGCGAATCTGCTGAACGCGATGGGCGCGCACGTTGCGGGGGCGGGCACGAACCGGCTCGTCGTCGAAGGCGTCGCGGCCCTGCATGGATGCGAGGCGACGGTCGGCTGCGACTACATTGAGGCGGGGAGCTATCTCGTCGCGGCCGCCGTGACGGGCGGCGAGCTGACGCTGACGGGCATTGAGCCTGCGCCGTTCGAGGTGCTGGCGGGGCCGTTCGCGCGCTTCGGCGTGACGTGGACGATTGACGCGGCGGCGGGAACGCTCCGCTACGTGCCGCGCAAGCGGCTGCGGATGAAGTACGACCTCGGCGATGCGATTCCCTCGATTGCGGACGGCACGTGGCCGGCCTTCCCGTCCGACCTCCTGTCGATTCTCGTCGTCCTGGCTTCGCAGGCGCGTGGCACGTGCCTTTTCTTCGAGAAGATGTTTGAGTCGCGTCTCTATTTCGTCGATCACCTGCGGCAGATGGGGGCCAAGATCGTGCCGTGCGACCCGCACCGCGTCGTCGTCACGGGGCCGTCGCCGCTCACGGGCGAGACCGTGACGTCGCCGGACATCCGCGCCGGCATTGCGCTTGTCATTGCCGCGCTTTGCGCGAAAGGCGAGACGACGATCCTGAACGCCGAGTCGATTGACCGCGGGTATGTCTCGGTCGAGCGCGCGCTCGGCGCGTTGGGCGCGGACATTGTGCGGAAGGCGTGAGGAGGGGAGCGATGAAGATTTGTGCGGCAGACGAGGCGGGGCTGGACGCGGCGGCGGACGTGCTGTGCGCGGGCGGCGTCGCGGTCATTCCGACGGACACGGTCTATGGGCTGGCGGCGCATCCGGGGCATCCCGACGCCGTCGCGCGTCTCTACTCGATCAAGGCGCGCGATGCGAAGAAGCCGATTGCGCTTTTGGCGTGCGACGCGGACGATGCGGCCGCGTTCGTCGGCGCGGAGGCCGCGCGCGTTGGCTCGAAGCATTGGCCGGGCGCGCTCACGGTCGTCGCGCAGGGCGAGGGCGTGCGCGTGCCCGCGCACGCCTGGACGCGGCGGCTTCTGGCGCGGTGCGGCGGCGCCTTGCGCGTGACGAGCGCGAACCTGTCGGGGCGGCGCGCGGCGACGGATGCCGAGGACGCGCTGCGGGCGGTTGGCCTGTCGGCCGATCTCGTCATCGACGATGGCGTCTCGCCGGGCGGGATGCCGTCGACGGTCGTTCGCGTCGAGGGCGGGCGGCTCGCCGTCCTGCGCGAAGGCCCGGTGACGTTCCTGACGCTCGCGAGCGGGTCGCCGCGCCGGGCGAAGATCCTCGCGTCGCTGGGCGTTGATTTCGTCGTCGCGAAGAGCGACGCGGCGGAGGTGAGCATTCCGAACGACCCGGAGCGGACGGTGCGGGAGAACGCCCTCGCGAAGGGGCGGGCGGTCGCGGCGGCGCATGTCCTGAGCGCCGACACGATCGTCTGGCTGGACGGACGGATCTACGGGAAGCCGCGCGACCTTGCGGAGGCGAAGACCTTCCTGCGCGAGTTGAGCGGGCGCGTCCACACGGTCTTCACGGGCGTCGCCTACGACGGCGACGTGAAGGTCGTCCGTTCGGACGTGACGTTCCGGACGCTTTCGGATGCGCAGATTGACGACTATGTTGCGCGCGTGAAGCCGACGGATCGCGCGGGGGCCTATGACATCGACGAGTCCGGCGATTTGCTTGTCGCGTCCTACACGGGGGGCTACGAGAACATCATGGGCCTTCCAGCCGAGCCGCTGAAGGCATGGGGGATTGTCGCATGACGCTGCGGTTGAACGGCATAGAGGTTCTTTGCGTCATTGGGGAGCGCCCCGACGAGCGCACCCGTCTGCAGAAGCTGCGCGTGGACGTTGCGCTGGAGATCCCGCCGCAGGCGGCCGAGACGGACGGTCTGGCGGACACGGTTGACTACGCGGCGCTGGCGGACGGGATTCGTGCCGCGCTGGTCGCGGCGAAATGCCAGATGATTGAGCGTGCGGCAAGGCTCGCCCACGACGTCTGCCGTGCGGCCTGTGCCGCCGTGTCGGGCGCGCGGCCGCTAACTGTGACGGTCACGAAGGCCGGCGTCCTGCCGGGGCTGGAGTCGGCGGCTGTCTCGTATCCATGACGGAATGCGCCGACGATGGGAATTTTGCTATAATAGCCGCCCATGGGATGGAAAGGGATTGCGTTTGGCGGCTGTGTCGGCGGCTTGTTCGGCGGTCTGTTCGGCGCGCTGTTCGGGGCCGTGTTCGGCCACCAGGTTGAGCGACGCCTGAGGGGCGGCGCGGCTTCGTCCGCGCGCCGTTCCATGCCGTTCCGCTTCTCTTTTTCGCGCGATTTGCCCTCTGAACGGCGCGCGAAAGTCTTCTGCGCCTGCGCGGCGGCGATGCTCGCAAAAATGGCGAAGGCCGACGGGCGCATTTCACGCGCGGAAATCGCGAGCGTCGAGCAGGCGTTTGTGCGGCTTGGCTTCACGCCGTCCGTGCGCGCCTACGCGATTGGCGTCTTCCGTCGGGCGAAGGACGATGCGCATACGATTGACCAGTATGCGGCGGCGTTCGCGGCCGCCGTCGATTCCATTGAGGTTCGTGAACTTTTCTACGAGATTCTCTGGGACATCGCCCGCGCCGACGGCGCGGTGGGCGCGAACGAGCGGGCGATTCTGCGGCGGATTCCGCGCGCGCTTCGGATTCGCGCGGACTGGTATGCGTTCTTCGCCCAGGCTGGCGCGGGGCGGCGTTCGGCGGCGCAGGGAGACCTGTCGGCGGCGTATGCTGTTCTGGGCGCGTCAGCCGAGGATTCGGGCGAGACGCTTCGGCAGAAATACCGTGCGCTTGCGAAGAAGAACCATCCGGATGCCTTGCGGGCGCAGGGCTTGCCCGAGGAGCTGGTCGGAAAGGCGACCGAACGCATGGGCCGCATCAATGCCGCGTGGGCGACGGTGCGCGCAAGCCGTGGCCTCTGAAGCGGATCGGCAGGAAAGACGATATGGAAAAACTCGTACAGACGTTTTTGGCGGGCGGGCCGGTCATGTGGCCGATTCTCGGCCTCTCGATTCTCGGCCTTGCGATTCTCATCTGGAAGGCCTTTGCGTTTCGGGCGGGCCGTCGCGACGGACGGGGGCTCACGATCGTCTCGACGATCATCACGGCAGAGCCAATGCTCGGCATCCTCGGCACGGTGACGGGCATCATGCAGACGTTCAGCGCCTTGAACGGCGCGGACGGCGTTGCGAATCCGATGGCGGCGACGGCCGGCATCGGCGAAGCGCTCATCACGACGGCGGCGGGACTAATCGCCTCGCTGGTGCTCATCTTCCCGTACAATGTGCTGGAGCGTCATGCCGAAGACTAGACGGCGGCGTGGCGCGCGACTGGAGATGACGTCGCTCATGGACGTCATGTTCCTTGTCCTCGTCTTTTTTGTCTACTGCATCTTCGACATGACGGTTCACCGGGGCGTCAAGGTCGATTTGCCGAATGCGGCAGGCGTGGACGAGAAAGGCGAGCGGATTGTCCTCACGATCAGCGCGGACAACTCCTTGCAGCTCAACGGCGAGGCGACGACGCGCGCGGCGGTCGTGGCGAAGGTGAAAGAGCTGTATGCCGTGGACATGCGGCTTCCTGTGCTGATTTCCGGCGACCGCCAGTCGTCGCTTGGCACGGGAATTGAGATCCTGTCCGACCTGAAGGCGGCCGGGGTCGAGAAGGTCAGCTTTCAGGTGCGCGGCGAGAAGGAGGACTAAAGGTCTGCGGAGCGGGAACATGCGGTTTGAAGTCGCTTTGGGATGTTCCGTTCTCCTGCACGCGCTCCTCGCGGCGGGAGTCGCCGTCGTATTGGGGGACGTCTCGTCGTCGCCGGATACGCGGGTGAATCTGGATCTTTCGAGCGTTGAGCTCTCGTTCGCCGAGCAGGAGGACGAGACGGCCGCCGTCCAGCCCGTCCTTGCGTCTGCGCCCGTCGATTCCGTGCCGGAGGTGCGCCCGCAGGAACTGCCGTCGCCGGAGGTTGAGGCTCCTCCGGTTCTTCCCCTTGAGCCGGATGCGCCGCGATTCCCGGAGCCGCCGCCGGAGTCCGCGCGCGTGCAGACGCCGGAGCGTCCGCAGAAGGTGACGGAAGCGCCGCCGAAGCCGTCCGTCACGCCGTCTCCGGCGGCACAGCCTGCGGCGGCTGTCGCGCCGCGTCAGGCGCGCGTCGATGCGCCGCCGCGTCCGCGTCGGAGCATCTCGCCCGACTATCCGAAGGGCGCGCGTCTTCGGGGCGAGCAGGGCGACGTCACGTTGGAGATCCGCGTCTCGGCGCGGGGGCTGGTCGAGGGGGTGTCGGTCGTCGTTTCGAGCGGCTTCCGCGAATTGGACGCGGCGGCGGAAAAGGCCGTGTCCGCCGCGCGGTTTTCGCCGGCCCAGTCGGGGGGGCGCGCCGTTTCCGCGACGGTTCGTCTGAAACTGTCGTTTCGGTTGAGGTGAACGGAGGAGGGATTTCGGATGACGGCGTTTGATGCGCATTTCATGCAGATGGCCTTGCGCGAGGCCGAGAAGGCGGCGGCGGACGGCGAGGTGCCGCTGGGGTGCGTCGTCGTCGCGCCGGCCGTGCGGGAGCCGGCGCATGACGGACATCCGGCCGTCTACGATCCCGACCCGGCGCGGGCGCGGATTCTGGGGCGTGCGCATAATCAGACGGAGGGACTGAAGGACGCGACGGCGCACGCGGAGATGCTGGCGATGGCGTCCGCGTTCGCGGCGGTCGGCGACTGGCGACTGACGGGCGCGCGGCTTTACGTTACGAAAGAGCCGTGTCCGATGTGCGCGGGCGGCATTGTGCTGGCGCGGCTGGCGGCAGTCATTTGGGGCGTCTCCGATCCCAAGCGCGGCGGGGGGACGGTGTTCGGGGTCTTTGACCATCCCGGCATCAACCATCATCCGCAGATTGTCACGGGGGTCTGTGAGGTGGAGTCAAAGGCGATGCTCCAGAGTTTCTTCCGTGCGCGCCGCGACGCGAAATCATCCGCATTTTCGACGCCGGGGACAGGCCCCCGCGTCGTCCTTCCTGGGGACCATTCTTGGGGACAGGCCCCATTGAAAGACGCATGAATCGTATTCTTTTCGAGCCGGCGGAGATCGTCGGAGGCATTGCCACGTTCGGCGGCGCGCGTGCCGAGCACGTCCGAACCGTCCTTCACGGCGAAGTCGGGCAGATTCTGAAGACGGGCGAACTGGGCGGCAAGATCGGCACGGGCGAGATCGTGGAGATGGGCGAGTCGATCCGTGTGCGCGTCCGCCACACGGAGATGCCGTTGCCGCCGTGGGTCGATCTCATTCTCGCGCCGCCGCGACCGCGCGTCCTGAAGCGACTTTTGCCGCAGCTGGCGACATTGGGCGTCGGACGGATTGTGCTGGTTGGCGCGAAGAAGGTCGAGAAGGACTTCTGGGGGGCGACGCTGCTCAAAGAGGAAAACTATCGTCCGCTCTTTGTCGACGGGCTGATGCAGGGCTGCGTGTCGTCGCTGGTGCCGACGCTGGAGACGCGCCGCAATTTTCGGAAGTTCGTGACGGACGAACTGGAGGACTTGTTTCCGAGCGACAGGCGTTTGGTTGCGCACCCCTATGGATCGGATGGGTGCGGTTGCGCGGCGAGTGTCCCGCGCGCGGGCGAAGGGCGGCTGCTTTTGGCGATTGGACCTGAGGGCGGTTGGACGGACGAGGAGGTTGCGCTTCTGGAGGCGCACGGCTTTGCGCGCCAGTCGCTGGGGGCGCGTATTCTGCGGACGGATACGGCAACCATTGCGCTTCTTGCGCAGTTGATGCCGCGCGGGTGAGAACCCCGGCGCGGTCTAGGGGTCTGGCGGCGTTCGTACGCGCGATAATTTTTTTTTCAAATACCCCCTTGCGCGCGGCGGGGAAAGTATGATATACTACGCATCACTTTTCGGAGCAACGGGGTTGTGGCGCAATTGGTTAGCGCACTGGACTGTCGATCCGGGGGTTGCGGGTTCGAGCCCCGTCGACCCCGCCAATCTTGAAAAGTCGAGCTTGCCTCGTGGTGTAATGGTAGCACCGCAGATTCTGATTCTGCTTGTTGGGGTTCGAGTCCCTGCGAGGCAACCATTTCACCGAGTTGTTTGATGGGGGTGATCCGGTTTCGACGGGATGTGTTGAAGTCAGACTGCGCATCGTGGATACTCGTTGGCCACGTTAAAAAACGGGTAAAAACTGTAATTGCGAACAACGATTACGCTCTCGCCGCCTAAATAACGGCCGCGAAGTCGAAGCGCCGATGTCTGCTGAGCGCCGAGGCTTAATTGAGCAGGCCACGCTGCAGGGAGATCCTCTTGCCCGCTGCAGGGTGCCGAACCATGGGGGTGGGTGCGGATAAGCCCGGTTGTCGGCGTACCGCATCCGAGATCAAAGGCAGCCTATGTGCGTAGACGTTTGGGTGACGCCATTTCGGACAGGGGTTCGACTCCCCTCACCTCCACCATGGAAGATGTAATTTGACGAACGGCAGGGGAATGTGCCCCCCACTTGCGCGCAACCACCATTTTTTGATATACTACGCACAATTCTCTCAAGAGAAGGGTCGCGATACGGGCGAGAGATTCCCGTCGCGTCGTGACCGTCGAAGCTCGATGCTCGCGGTCACGGTGTGGTCGCGAGCCTTGTTTTGCGGGGGTTACTGAACGAAGACACAGTTGCGAGCGAGGCGCCAGAAGCGGGCCTCCTGCGCCAACAAGGCGAGCGTCCTTGCGCGCGGAAATCGCAACCGTCGGAGGTCAGGTCAATGGGGCGAAGCGGCGGGAAAGGTCTGCTGCGGAGCCGAAACTGAAGTCAGAAACAGAAGGAAAAGACAGACATGCAGAAGCAGAGAGTCCGCATCCGCCTCCAGGCATACGATCACCGTGTGCTGGATCAGGCCGTCGGTGGCATCATCGACACGGCCCGGGGCACGGGTGCGCAGGTGGTGGGCCCGATCCCGCTCCCGACCCGCGTCGAGCGTTACACGGTGAACCGTTCGCCGAACGTCGACAAGAAGTCCATGGACCAGTTCGAGATGCGCACGCACAAGCGCCTTCTCGACATCGTCAACCCGACCGCGCAGACGATCGACGAGCTCAAGAAGCTCAATCTTCCCGCGGGCGTCGACATCACCATCAAGGTCTGAGAGGAGCGTCGACATGGAAGGTTTGATTGGAAAGAAGATCGGCATGACCCAGGTGTTCGACGCCGACGGCAACCGCACGTGCGTGACCGTCATCGAATGCGGGCCGTGCCCGGTCGTCCAGCTCAAGACGCTGGAGAACGATGGCTATGTCGCCGCGCAGGTCGCGTTCGGCTCGCAGAAGCCGCAGCGCCTGTCGAAGGCCGAGCAGAAGCACTTTGAGAAGGCCGGCGTTCCGTGCGCCAAGGTTCTCAAGGAGTTCGCGCTTGACGACGGCGAGACGCTGAAGGTCGGCGAGGCCGTGACGGTCGCCAACTTCGAGGGCGTCAAGTACGTCGACGTCTCGGGCGTGACCAAGGGCAAGGGCTTCGCGGGCGTGCTCAAGAAGTGGGGCTTCGCCGGCGGCAACATGACGCACGGCGGCCACTCGAAGCGTCGCACGGGCGGTCTCGCGGCGCGCGATCTTCCGGGCTGGATCGAGAAGGGCAAGAAGATGCCGGGCGACATGGGCGACGTGAACCGTACGGTCGTTGGCCTTGAGATCGTCCAGATTCGTCCCGAAGACAACGCGATTCTCGTCAAGGGCTCGATTCCGGGCGCTCGCAACGGCATCGTGTTCGTCCGCAAGTCCCTCAAGAACAACGTCAAGAAGGGGGCTAAGTAAGCATGAAGAAGATTGATGTGGCGTTTGACCAGGCGCAGCTGACGCTCGACAAGGGCGAGCAGGCCGTCAAGGACGCGATCACCGCCATCCGCAATGCGCTGCGCGCGGGCACGGCCTGCACGAAGAGCAAGGGCGAGGTCGCGGGCTCGAACAAGAAGCCCTGGAAGCAGAAGGGGACGGGCAACGCCCGCGCTGGCTTCCGCCAGTCGCCCGTGTGGCGCGGCGGTGGTGTCGCGCACGGCCCGAAGCCGCGTTCCTACGAGCAGAAGCTCAACAAGAAGGTCTGGAAGCTCGCGTTCGCGCGTGCCCTCTCCGACAAGCTTGTCGCGGGCGAGGTGATCGTCGTCGACGAGTTCGCGTTCGAGGCGCCGAAGACGAAGCTCATGGCCAAGTTCCTCAAGGAGCTCGGCGTCGAGCGCACGGCGGTCATCGTCCAGAAGGACGTCGATGACACGGTCGTGCTCGTGACCTCCAACCTTCCGCAGATCGACTACTCGACCGCGCAGGCCCTTGACGTGTACACCGTTGTGGCGAACCGTCAGATCGTCTGCGACAAGGCCGGTTTCGACGCGCTCATGGCCCGCATCGCCAAGTAAGGAGATTTCAGTCATGACGAAACAGGAACTCAAGACCAAGACCAACGGCGTCATCCTCGACGTGCTGCTCACCGAGAAGGGCGCGGCGCTGTCGAGCCAGAACCGCTACCTCCTTGAGGTCGCGCGCGACGCCCGCAAGCCGCAGATTGCCGTCGAGGCCGAGAAGGCCTTTGGCGTGCACGTCCTCGCGGTCCGCACCGCCAACATGAAGGGCGGTCTCCGGTACGTTCGCGGCACGCGCAAGGCCGTTCAGGAACCCACGTGGAAGAAGGCGATCGTCACCGTGAAGGCCGGCGAGCGCATTGAACTCGCGTAAGGAGCGAAGAAGACTATGGCACTTAAGACATACAAGGCCCGTTCGTGCGGCATGCGCTTCCGCGAGTCCGCGACGTTCGAGGAGATCACCGAGAAGAAGCCGGTGAAGCGCCTGACGGTGGCCGTCCGCAAGACGGCGGGCCGTAACAACCAGGGTCGCATCACGTGCCGCCATCACGGCGGCGGCGCGAAGCAGCGCATGCGCATCGTCGACTTCCGTCGCAACAAGTTCGACGTCGAGGCGACGGTCAAGGAGATCGCGTACGATCCGACGCGCAGCGCGTATCTCGCGCTCATCGAGTACACGGACGGCACGCTCAGCTACATTCTCGCCCCGGAGGGCCTGAAGCAGGGCATGAAGGTCATGAACGGCACGAAGGCGGAGGCCACGGTCGGCAACTGCCTCCCGCTCATCCAGATTCCGCTTGGGCTGTTCGTCCACGCGATTGAGCTCGTGCCGGGCAAGGGCGCGAAGGTCGCGCGTTCGGCCGGAAACTCCTGCCAGGTGATGGCGCGTTCCGGCAACAAGGTCACGCTCAAGATGCCGTCTGGCGAAGTCCGCATCTTTGATGGCCGTTGCCTCGCGTGCGTCGGCTCGGTCGGCAACAAGGACTGGGGCTCGATCAAGCTCGGCAAGGCGGGCCGCAAGCGCTACCTCGGCATTCGCCCGACGGTTCGCGGCGTTGCGATGAACCCGGTTGACCATCCGATGGGCGGCGGTGAAGGCCGCACGTCCGGCGGCAGCCATCCGCGTTCGCCGTGGGGTCAGCTCGCGAAGGGCGGCAAGACGCGCGCGAAGCGCAAGGCGTCCAACAAGGTCATTGTCAAGAGGAGGAAGTAATCCATGAGTCGTTCTCTCAAGAAGGGACCTTATGTCGAGGAGAGCCTCCTCCGCAAGGTCGAGAAGGCGCAGGCGAGCGGAAAGAAGCAGCCGATCAAGACGTGGAGCCGCCGTTCGATGGTGCTCCCGGAGTTCGTGGGGCTGACGTTCGCGATTCACAACGGCCGGCAGCACCTGCCGATCTTCATCACCGAGAACATGGTCGGCCATCGTCTCGGCGAGTTCGCTCCGACCCGCACGTTCAAGGGTCACGGCAACTCGGTCGAGAAGGCCAAGTAAGGGGATAAGCAATGGAAGTTACCGCCATTACCCGCAACCAGCGCATGTCCGCGTTCAAGGGGCGTCCGCTGTGCCGCGCGTGCCAGGGCCTCAAGGCCGCTGACGCGCTGAAAATCGTCGAGTTCTCGCCCAAGAAGGCGGCCGTGATCATCAAGAAGACGATCATGAGCGCCGTGGCGAACGCGAAGAACAACAACGGCGTCGAGAACGCGGCGGACCTCACGGTCAAGCTTTGCGTCCTCGACGAGGGCACCCGCATGCGTCGCTACTGGCCGACGGCTCGCGGCAGCGCCCATCCGATCGCGCGTCGTCTGTGCCACTGCAAGGTGGTCCTTTCCGACGTTCCGGCCAAGTCCAAGAAGGAGGCCAAGTAACCATGGGACAGAAAGTCAATCCGATCGGCTTCCGCGTCGGCGTCAACCACGCCTGGGGCAGCCGCTGGTTCGCGCCCAAGAAGACCTTTGGCGCCCTCCTCGTCGAGGACCAGAAGATTCGCACGGCGATCAAGTCGAAGCTGGTCGAGGCCGGCATCTCGAAGATTCTCATCGAGCGCTACGCGAACTCCGTCCGCGCGACGATCTTCAGCGCCCGTCCGGGCGTGATCATCGGCCGCAAGGGCGGTGACGTGGAGGTGATTCGCGCCGACCTTGAGAAGATGACCAAGAAGCAGGTCTATCTCGACATCAAGGAAGTCCAGGGCGCGG
>CAYQUI010000033.1:0-16826 GCA_964420685.1 uncultured Lentisphaeraceae bacterium
CCCGCCCCCCCCCCGCCCCCCCCCCCCCCCCCCCCCGATACTGGACTCGGACCAGTGACCCCTACCGTGTGAAGGTAATGCTCTAACCAACTGAGCTAATCGCCCGAACGGATGGGAAGTATATCAAAACGAGCGGCGTACTGTCAACGCCGCTCGTCGCATTTCAGGATTGGGTTTGTTAGCGGATTGGAATCTGCGTCGGCTTGGACTCGGCCCGTTTCTTGACGACGACCGTGAGGATGCCGTTTTCGAGCTTGGCCGTGAGCGTCTTCGGGTCGGCCATTTCGGGCAGATCTGCGCTGATGGCGTAGTTTGTGCGCTCGAATTCCTTGGCGACTTCGCGGAAGCCAGCCGGGTTCTGGTATTTCGCGTGCGTCTTCAGCGTGAGGGTCTTCCCGTCCATGTGGAGGTCTGCGTCCTCCTTGCCGACGCCGGGAATCTCGACCTTCAGTTTGTACTCCTCTGGCTTCTCGGTCAGGGTCGCCGTCGGAACGACAAATTTCTCTTCGTTCATGTTTATTGCCTCCCTTTTCTTTGCGTGTGCTTATTGAATGGCGATCTTGTGGACGCCCGTCGCCTCGGCCTTCGGCAGCTCGATGCGCAGAATGCCGTTGGTGAACTTGGCGTTTGCCTTTTCCGTGCTGACGCGGAACGGCAGCTCCAGTCGGCGGCTCCAGGCGTGCGCCTTCCCGTCCTCCGGCTTGTCCGAGATGATGACGGCCTGTGGCTCAAGCGTCAGGTCAACGTCCTTTGCGGAACGCCCCGGCAGCTCCACGTCGATCAGGATGGCATCATCGTCCAGAAACACGTTCACGGGCGGAAAGCGTCCGGCGGCGCGTGCCCGCATGTTCCTGAAAGTCCGGCTTCCCGTGTCGAGAAGATCGTCCAGGAAGCCCCACGGATCCATGTTCATCAGTGTATTCATGTTTTGTTTCCTTTCGTTTGCCAACGCCCTTGGATTTGCAAAGGTCGTGCCATCGTTCCGGCGCGTCACCATGGGCGCGCCATCGGGCCATCCTGTCGCAGGGGTGCGAAAAAGCGCCCATTCACAGGGGGCGGATTCCCGTCTTTGGATGCGCAGGCACGTCGGTGCGCGGCAGTTGTGCTATAATACACGCCATGACGACTAGTTTTGGCGAGAACTGTCCGCGTACGCGCGGCGCGGAGGCGACGCGATGAGAATCCTGATGATCGGGGATGTCGTGGGCGGGCCGGGCCGGCGCATGCTTCAGCAGCACCTGAAGGCGATTCGCGCCGAACGGGGGGTGGGCGCGGTCGTCGTGAACGCCGAGAACTGTGCCGCGGGTTCGGGCATTACGGCGGCCCTCGCGGAGGAGATCTTCAAGGCGGGAGTCGATGCGATTACGCTCGGCGACCACACGTGGGGGCAGAAGGAGTTCGCGGGGCAGGTCGGCTCCCTCGCGAATCTCGTCCGTCCCGCGAACTTTCCGTCCGAATGTCCGGGCAAGGGCTGGTGTCTCGTCACGTGTCCGACGTTCCGCTTCGCGCTCCTCAATCTGCAGGGGCGCGTGTTCATGAATCCGGTGGACTGTCCGTTCCATGCGGCCGATCGTGCGCTCGCCGAGATGCCGAAGGACGTGCCTGTCTTCGTTGATTTCCACGCCGAGGCGACGAGCGAGAAGATGACGCTCGGGCACTATCTCGATGGCCGCGTCACGGCGTTTGTCGGCACACACACGCATGTCCAGACGTCGGACGCGCGGCTGTTGCCGCAGGGAACGGCCTATATCACCGATCTTGGCATGACGGGCCCTTATGTCTCGTCAATTGGCCGCGACCTGAAGCCTGTCACGAAGAAGTTCACGACGGGGATCCCGGCGCGTTTCGAGGTCGCGACAGGGCCCTCGACTTTGGAGGGCGCGATCATTGACTTCGATCCTGTGACGAAAAAGGCGTCGGCCATCGAGGCATTTCGCCTCCGCGACTGACAACTCGCGTACATTGGCGGAGAGGGAGGGATTCGAACCCCCGGACCCTTGCAGGTCAACGGTTTTCAAGACCGCCGCGATCGACCACTCCGCCACCTCTCCGAAAAGCGCGCGTATTATAGCATAATCCCGCCGTCCGAATAATGGTATACTGTCCGTCATGACGAAACAGGCGCAACACTTTGACCATCAGACTGCATCTGCGGACGGGCGCAAGCGGCTTCTCCTGCTGACGCCGCCGCTTCTCCAGACGAACACGCCCTACCCGGCGACCATGCACCTGACGGGCTTTCTGCGCGCGCACGGAATCGACGTGCAGCAACGCGACCTCTCGATCAAGGTCGTTCGCGACGTTCTTCTCGACTACGGCGACGAGACGACGGACGAGCTGCTGGAGTTTCTGGGCGGTCCGGCGCCGCTGGAGGAGAAGCGCGCGGCCAGCGAGGTCATCGACGATCTTGCGCGGGCAATCCGCGACGGCGTCGATTCCGAATTCGGCTTCTCGCGCTACGCCGAACACCTCTGCCAGGCGGTCGAGGACTTTGGCGAACTGGAGCGGCGCGTGCGTCGGCGCGGCATCCTGGATGCGCCGCTCGAGCGTCACCTCAAGGCGGCGATGGACGAGGTGAGGCCCGATCTCGTTGGCGTGACGTGTCCGTTCCCCGGCACGCTCGTCGGCGCGTTCAAGATCGCCCGCTACGTGAAGCGACGGTATCCGGGCGTTCGCCTCGTCCTGGGCGGCGGCTACGTCTCGACCGAACTTCGGGAGATGACGGACACGCGGCCGTTTCGGTATTTCGATCGTTTCCTGTTTGACGAGGGGTATGAGCCGATGCTGCGCGAGGCGGCGGGGCTCGCGGACGACGTGCCGGTGGAGGTGCCGCCGTTCGTCGCGCCATGCTACGACGGCATTGACTGGGACGACTACTTCGACGTCGTCGAGACGGACAACTACGTCACCAACCTCTGGAATTCGGGCAAGTGGGTGAAGCTCGTCATGGCGCGCGGCTGCTACTGGCACAAGTGCGCGTTCTGCGACGTGCGGTTGCCGTATATCGGCTGCTTCCAGATGCCGAAGGCAGCCGCCGTCGCCGAGACGCTGGAAGCGTTCGCGCGGCAGGGCCTGCGCCGCTTCCACTTCGTGGACGAGGCGATGCCGCCCGCGTTGGTGCGCGCCGTCTGCGACGAGATTCTGCGGCGAGGACTTGAGGTCGAGTGGTGGGGGAACATTCGCTTCGACGCGGCGTTTACGCCGGCGCTTGCGAAGAAGATGGCGCGGGCGGGGTGTATCTGCGTGACGGGCGGGCTTGAGTGCGCGAACGACCGGTTGCTGGCGCTCATGAACAAGGGCATTACGCTCGCCTCGGCCGAAAAGGTGCTACGGGCGTTTCAGGCGGCGGAAATCTTCGTCCACGCCTATCTCATGTACGACTTCCCGACGGAGACGAAGGCCGAGCAGCGCGCGGCCGAGCGGTACGTGAAGGGGCTGGCGAAGAAGGGCCTTTTGCAGAGCTGCTTCTGGCATCGCTTTGCGCTCACGGTGCACAGCCCCATCGCGCGCGCGCCGGAGAAGTTCGGCATTGTCGTCGAAGAGCCGCCCAAGGGCCGTCGCGTCTTCGCGCGCAACGAGCTCGCGTTCTCTTCTCTTGCGGTTTAATACGGGAAGCTCTTTGAAAGGCCTCGTCCTGTGCAGGAGGGGCATTATGCTATAATACGCGCATGAAGAAGATAGACTACAAGTGGACGGCACTCGCTTTGCTGTGGGTGGCTTTTTTCCTCCAGCAGGGGACGCGGCAGCTCTTTGGCCCGTCCATCCCGGCAATCTGCGGCTCGCTGGACGTTGACAAGGTCGCGGTTGGCGTCGTGGGGACGGTGTTCGCGATGACGTATGGACTCTGTGTGCCGTTTGCCGGGCTGACGGCCGATCTCCTGAGCCGCAAGTGGATGGTGACGGTGGGCGTGGCCGTCTTCTGCCTTGGCATTTTCTCGTCCGGATTTGTCGCGTCGGTCGGCGTGCTTGTCGTCACCTATGGCCTCTTGAACGGACTCGGGCAGACGTTCTACTATCCGTCGGCGAGTTCGCTTGTCTCGCAGCTCCACAAGGATTCGCGCGCGACGGCGATGTCGATTCTCCAGCTGGGCCTTTACATTGGCATCGTCGGCTGCGGCGGGCTGGCGGGCTTTCTCGCGGGGCGCGGCGGCGAGAGCTGGCGCACGCCGTTCTGGGTTCTTGGCGGAATCGGTCTTGCGTGGAGCGTCGCGCTGGCGCTTTTCCTGCGCAACACGAAGCCCGCGGCGGCGGTGGGCGCGGCGGCGGACAAGCCTCGGATCGGCGAAGCCGTTCGCGCGGTCTTCGCGAAACCGACCGCGCTTTGCGTCGCGCTGGGCCTCGCGATGATGATTTACGTGGACATCGGCTTCAAGAACTGGATGCCGACGCACCTTCAGACGGCCTTCCTGGACGACTGTCCCTTCCTGCGGCAGTGGGCGGGCCTGCACGCCGTCCTCTGGCACTATCTGGGCGCGGTCGTTGGCATCCTGGCGGGCAGCCGCTTCGGCGATCGCGTGGCGAAAGGCCGTCCGGGCGTCCGGCTGGAACTGGGTATGGTCGGGCTCGGTTTCGCGATTCCGTTCATCGTCTGGATGGCGTTGACGCCGTCGTTCCTTCTGTGCTGCGCCGCGATGTTCGGTTTCGGCGTCTTTCGTGGCGTCTACGACTCGAATTTCATGGCCTCGTTCTTCGACGTCGTGAATCCGCGCTACCATGCGTCGGGCGTCGGCATCATGATGTGCATCGCGTTCCTCTTCGGCTCGCTCTCCTCGACCGTCTTGCCGTGGATCGCGCAGGCGTTCCACGGAAACATGTCGTATTCGATGGCGTCGCTGGCGCTCTTTTACCTTGTGGGTGCGCTCGTCGTCCTGACGGCCCGCGTCGCGTTCCTGCGGCGGGATCTCGAAGCCTGAGCGATACCGTCGTCATCCGCAATTTGGTATAATAAGCGTTCACAGTTTTCAAGGAGATTAGGGCATGGCACAGTTTTTTGACTACACGGGCGTCGTCGAGGAAGTTCACGAGACGCAGAGCTTTGGCTCGAACGGGTTCACCAAGCGCGAAGTCATCGTCGGAAACGACGTCGATTCGCCGTCGAAGTATCCGAATCCCGTCAAGTTCACGTTCAAGAAGGACAATTGCTCGCTGCTGGACGGCATCCAGAAGGGCCAGCGCGTCAAGATCCATTTCGTCATCGACGGCCGTCGTTGGGAGGGCCCGCGAGGCGTCGCGTTCTTCGTTGATTTGACGGGCCTTAAGATCGAAGTCCTGAACGCGGACGGCAGTTCGACCGAGCCGGTGCCCGCGCCCGCCGAGCCGGACTTCCCGGCCGATGCCGGCGACGTGGACGACATGCCGTTCTGACGGGTGAACGTTCGGACGGGCGGATGCTTTGAAGTTTGGGGGCTTGGAAGTTGGGAGCGTAGGGGGTTGAATGGTCTGGAAGGATGTCATTTCCCGCACGTCTGACTATCTGGAGCGGAAGGGCGTGCCCGACGCGCGCGCGGCAAGCGAACTGCTGGCCGCGCGTCTTTTGCGTCTTGGCCGTGGCTTCCTCGCCTCGGCGTTCGAGCGGGAAGTCCCCGAGTCCCATCTTGCGGCCATGCGTCGCGGCATGGCGCGGCTTGTTCAGGGCGAGCCGATTCAGTATGTCCTCGGCGAGTGGGACTTCCGCTTGCTGACGCTTCGGTGTGACCGCCGCGCGCTCATTCCGCGTCCCGAGACGGAGGAGCTCGTCACGCGCGTCCTGCGCCATCTGGAGGCTCGGCGCGCAGAGGCCGCCGCCTGTCCGCCGCTCGTCATCGACGTGGGCACGGGCACGGGGGCGATTGTCCTTTCGCTCGCGAAGGAGTTCAAGGGGGCGGCCATCTTCCTGGGGACGGACGTGAGCGAGGAGGCGATTCAGCTGGCGCGCGCGAATGCCGAGGCGTGCGGACTTGCGGCGAAGGTGAAGTTCGCGGTCGCGGACGGGCTGGACGACTTCGACGAGCCGCAGAGCGTGGACGTGATCGTCTCCAATCCGCCCTATGTTGCGCGTGCGGTCTGCGAGACGCTCGATCCGCGCGTGCGGGACTACGAGCCTCGTCTGGCGCTGGACGGCGGCGAACGCGGCCTTGACTTCTACGACCGCTATTTGGGCGATGCGGTGAATCTCCTCAAGCCGGGCGGCGCGGTCTTCTTCGAGATCGGCGAAGACCAGGGCGAGGCGATTCGCGGACTGATGACGGACTACGGGTTTGCGCAGATTGCCGTCGAGAAAGACTTTGCGGGGCACGACCGCTATGCGTCGGCAACGCTCCCCTGATCGCAAGGGACTGACGAGACGGGAGGAACTTGTTCGATGAAGGCGAATTTCCATACGCATTCGACGTTCTGTGATGGACGGGACGCGCCGGAGACAATGGTGCGTGCGGCGTTGGCGAAGGGCTTTGACGCGCTGGGGTTCTCGTCCCATTCCGAGATGCTGCGCGATCCGGCGGCGTACGTCGCCGAGATTCGGGCGTTGGCGGAGCGGTATCGGGGGCAGATTCGCATTCTCTGCGGGCTGGAGGCGGACTGGCCGTGTCCGCTCGACCTTTCGTCCTACGATTACGTGATTGGCTCCGTCCACTTCCTTCCAGGCCGGGCGGGTACGCGGCTGGCCATCGACCACTCGCCCGAAATCCTTGCGGGGATTCTCCGCGACGCCTTTGGCGGCGATGGCGCGGCGCTCGTGCGGGCCTATTTCGCGACCGAGCGGGAGATGGTGTCCGCCGGGCGCTTCGACGTCGTCGGGCATCCCGACCTCGTGCGCAAGTTCAACGCGACGCATCCGTTCTTCGACGAGGACGCGGCGTGGTACCGGGACGAACTGGAACGGACGGCGGACGTGATTGCCGCAAGCGGCAAGGTCGTCGAGCTTAACACGGGCGCGATTGCGCGCGGCTGGCTTGATGACGCCTATCCGTCGCCCCTCTTCCGTGCCCTGTTGCGTGCGCGCGGCGTCCGCTTCATCCTCTCGGCGGATGCCCACGCCGCCGAGGCCCTGGACGGTGCCTTTGACCGCTTTGCGGCGGTGGACGGCCTTCTGGATCTGCCGGATGCGGAGGCCTTCCTGGGCCACTTGCGCGCCAACCGCAAAATGTAGTATAATACGGACATCAACAAAAAAGGAGTTGAAAAGATTATGGCAGGAAAGCTTGAAGATCGCGTCAAAGACATCATCGTTGAGCAGCTCGGTGTGAACGCCGAACAGGTCACCGCAGATGCGTCGTTCATCGACGACCTCGGTGCGGATTCGCTTGACTCCGTTGAGCTCATCATGGCCTTTGAGGAGGAGTTTGGCGCGGCGATTCCGGAAGAGGATGCTGAAAAGCTCACCACGGTCGGAAAGGTCGTCGAGTACCTGAAGTCGAAGGGCTATGGTGACGACGGCTCTGCGCCGGAAAAGTGATGCCGGAATATTCAATCGGCAAGATTGTGTTCGGGAGCGCCGCATCGATCGATGCGGCGTACCGACTTTTTAGGGACTTGCCGATCGACGAGACGCGCCTGGCGCCGAGCCGCGTTTCGCCGTTCCCTGCCTGTCGTCGGACGCTCGTCGGCGAAGCCCCGGTTTCGGGCATCGGCACGTTTCAGGGTAGCCGGAAGCAGACGCTGACGTTTGCGCCGAGCGGGAAGCCGGGCTGGTGGATTCGACGGATGGATCAGCCCGAACAGCTCGACACGAAGGTCGACATCGCCAACCTCTGGACGAGCGCGCAAAACCTCGTCCTGCGCTCCGGGTCGCCCCACAACTACCTGCGCATGGTCGAGCATATCGTCGCGCTCAAGGTCGGCCTGGGCATCGACGACGTCCTCCTGAAGGTGAATTCGGGCGACCCGCCGCTTTTCGAGCAGTCGTCCCTGCCGCTGATCAAGGCGGTCGAGCATGCGGGCGTCCGCGAGACGGACGCGCCCGCGACGTGCGTGACGGTCAAGGAGCCGGTCGCCTTCGGCGGCGGGCGCGGCGATTTCCTCCTGTTCCTGCCGGCGGCGGACGGCGAGCGGAACTTGCGTATCGACTGCGGCATCTCGTGGAACACGGTGATAGGCGACCAGCGCATCCTCTTTGACGTTACGCCGGAGACGTTTCGCTACGCCGCGCTGGCGCGGACGAACGCGACGCGCCGCCAGTATCTTCTTGCGAAGACGGTCGGCAAACTCTTCGCCTCGACGCGCAACTGGGGCTACAACGAGCGCAACATCCTCATCCATGGGCGTCGGCGATTCTACACCGAGCCGCGTTTCCAGGTCGGCGAGAAGTTCCTCGAACCCGTCTGGCATCGGGCGACCCTCGACCTCATGGCGGCGTTGGCCCTGACGGGCGAGCATCGCTTCGTCGGGACGGTCGTCAGTTTCCGCGCGGGCCATACGCTTGACTGCGACGCGGTGCGCGCGCTCTACCGAAACGATCTGCTGACGGAGGTCTGATGAAGCGGACGCTTGCTCTTGCGCTGTTGCCGCTTCTGGCGGGGTGTCTCACGTCCGCGCCGCCGTCGGTCGCGACGTGGACGATTGCCTACGAGTCCGAGCGGCTTGCGGCTTCTTCCGCCGCGCCGTCCGAGGGCGCGGCGCGCGGGACTGTCCGCATCGCGCAGGTCGCCGTGCGCGCGCCCTACGACGCGAAGTCCCTGGCTGTCCTGCGCCCGAACGGATCGCTGGCGTTCGACCCCTACAACCAGTTTGCCGCGTTGCCGGCCGCGCTTCTCAAGGGCGCGTTGCAGGACGCCTTTCTTGCGCACGGGGCGTTCCGCGCGGCCGTGTCGTCCGCTTCCCAGGTTGCGGCGGAACTGGCCGTCGAGACGACCGTCACGCGCCTGGCGCTCGATTGCCGCACGCCCGGCGAACGTCGGGCGACGGTTGCGCTGACGGTCGTGCTCGTGAAGGATCGGGCAATCTATGCCTCGGCGTCGGGCGAGGGGGCGTCCGATGCGGCGGACGGCGACTACACCCGCGCCTTCTCCGAGGCGTTCTCGCGCGCCGTCGCGGCGGCGCTCGCCCAGCTCTGATGCGCGGTCTCGTCTCCCTTCTGGCGTTTCTCGGCGAATCCGCCTGCTGCGCGGTCTCGGCACTTGTCCGTCCACGCGAGTTCCGCTTCGGCGACGCGGCGCTCGCGTTTCAGCGCGCCGCGTTCGACGGCTTGCCCGTCACGATCGGCGTCGGCTTCCTCCTCGGCGTCATTCTCGCGTTCCAGAGCGCGGCGGCGCTTCAGGCGTTCGGCGTCGAGGTCTATGTTGCCGACCTGCTGGCGATTGCGCTTTTTCGCGAGCTCGGCCCGATCATCACGGCGATCATTCTCGCGGGCCGCACGGGGAGCGCGTTTGCGGCGGAAATCGGCACAATGAAGGTTGACGAGGAACTTGACGCGCTGACGACGATGGGGCTTCCGCCCGTCCGCTTCCTTGTCCTGCCGCGCGTCGCGGCGGCGGCGCTCGCGATGCCGATTCTCACGGTCTTTGCGGAAATCGCCGGGCTTGTCGGCGGCGCGCTCGTCCTTGAGACGCTGCGCGTGCCGTCGGCGGTCTACTGGCAGCACGTCACGGCGAGTTCGGACGCGCCCATGATTCTCTTTGGACTGGCGAAGGGACTGGGCTTCGGCCTCCTCGTCGGGCTCATCGGCTGTGCGGCGGGCATGCAGACGCGCGCGACGGCGGATGGCGTCGGACACGCGGCGACTTCGGCCGTCGTCGGCTCGATTGTCGCAATCGCCGTGGCGGACGGCCTTCTGGCCGTTCTCTGCAACCTTTGGGGGGCGTAGGAGAGGCCGTGGAGAAAGACGAGCCGATTATCCGCTTGGAACACGTCGACGCCGGGTATCCGGGGGCGGTGATTCTGCGCGATGTCTCCTTTTCGGTTGCGCGGGGCGAGATTTTCATCTTGCTCGGCGGGTCGGGCTGCGGCAAGTCGACGGTCATGAAGCACATGACGGGATTGAATCCCGTTCTTGCCGGGAAGCTCACGGTCGCGGGGCGCGAATGGAGCGAGGCGACGCGCGCGGGGCTGTGCCGTCAGATCGGCGTCATGTACCAGTCGGGCGCGCTCTTCGGTTCGATGACCTGTCTGGAGAACGTGCGGCTGCCGCTCGACGAGTTTTCGGATCTTCCGAAGGCGGCGCGGCGTGCGCGTGCGCGAGAGCTCCTGCGTGACGTCGAGCTGGAAGACGCGGCGGACAAGATGCCCAGCGAGATTTCGGGCGGCATGCGCAAGCGTGTCGCGATTGCGCGGGCGATGGCGCTGGATCCCGCCGTCGTCTTCCTGGACGAGCCGAGCGCAGGACTGGACCCGATCACGTCGGCGGCGCTGGACGACTTGATTCTGCGCCTTCGCGCGGAGAAGGGGATGACGTTCGTCGTCGTTACGCACGAATTGCCCAGCATCTTCAAGATCGGCGACCGCGCGGCGATGTTCGACCGGGCGCGTCAGGGCCTGGTCGCGCTTGGAACGCCGCAGGCGCTGCGCGACACGTCGGAAGACCCGTTTGTCCGCAAGTTCTTCAGCAGAGGAGAGTACCATGGCCAGTGACAATCATGCAAGCTACGCGCGAATCGGCTTCGCGCTTCTCGCCGGGGCCGTTGCGACGGCCGTCACGCTCGTCTACTTCGGCGGCCTCCGGGGACGCGGCGGGGAGATCCTCGTCGAGACGTATTCGGATCGCGAAGTCAGCGGGCTGTCGGTCGGCAGCGCGGTCAACTTCCGGGGCGTGAAGGTCGGCGAGGTGCGCGAGATCGATTTCGTCGGGAACAAGTACGAGGCGACCGGCGACGACAATCTCCGCATCTACATTCTCATGGCGCTTGATGCGCGCAAGCTGGGCTACTATCAGGACGAGGGCATTGCGCTGGCGGACACGATTCCGTATCTCGTGAAGGCGCGCGGCCTTCGGGCGGCGGTCACGGCGAGCGGCATCACGGGCCTTTCGCGGATCGAGAGCGATCTCCACGTGGACGCCGCGCCGCCGAAGCCGCTCCCCTGGACGCCGCGTCATGCGTTCGTGCCCTCGAAGAGCTCGCTTCTGGACAACTTTTCGGATGCGGCGACGCGCGTCATGAACCAGATCAACACGATGGATCTCGTGTCCGTCTGGAGCAACGTGAGTCGGTCCGCCGAGTCGGTGTCGCGGACGCTTCAGACGCTCCAGACGGGGCTGGAGACGCGGCAGGGCGATGTCGAAAAGGCATTGGAGAACGTGCTGGAGGCGACCTCGTCGTTGCGCGACTTTGCCCGCGAGGTGCAGGGGAACCCGTCGCTTCTCCTGCGCGACCGCGCGCCCGCGCCGCTCGACGAAACGCGCTAAGGGTGGGCCAAGGTCAATGCCTTTGCCCCCGTTCATTTAATCCGTGCGAATCCGTGAAATCCGAGGTTCAAACGTCCTCTCGGCACAGGCCGTCCGGGCGTTCGCCACGGATTTCACGAATTGAAGGGCGGGACGCTATTGTGCCTCGTCGGAATAGGCGAGGCGTGTTCCGTCCTCTTGCGCTGCAAGACGCCCGATGTAGAATGCGATGTGAAAGTCGAGCGCATTGTGCCCTGTCCCGGACATTTCAATGTGTTGGGCGCGTGAACCCGGTTTCTGGATGGCCTTTACCGGCGTCAACGGCAATTTGGTCTGGTTCTTGCCGACGAACAGCAATACGCGAATCCACTCTTTGTCGAGAAGGTCTAGCTTGCTGGGCGTGACATTTTCGAGGTCAATCAGGACAGAGTTCGTTTCCATGACGGGCTGCCTTCGCATTCGGTTCAGGTAGTTTATTATAAACTCCTATTTGTGTCCTGTTCACGATATGGCTTTCCGGTGCAGGATCGTGTCGGGCTCCGGTCGCGTCACGTTCACAGACATTGGCATCGCCGTGTCGGAGGCCGTTCCCTCTTTTCGGCGGTATGGTATAATGCGCGGACATGAGAAGCAGTGTCTGTTTTGAAAGGGGGTTTCGTTTGACATGAAGGCCTGGATTCAGCGGGTGACGGAAGCGTCGGTCGCGATTGACGGCGAGACGGTCGCGGCGATTGGGCAGGGGGTTCTCGTCTTCCTGGGCGTCACGCACACGGACACGCCGGCGGCGGCGGACGAGCTTGCCGACCGTCTCGTGACGCTTCGCATTTTCGAGGACGCGAACGGCAAGACGAATCTCTCGCTGCAGGATGTGGGCGGCGCGGCGCTGATCGTCTCGCAGTTCACGCTGTACGCCGACACGGCGCACGGACGCCGACCCGGATTCTCGGCGGCGGCGCGTCCCGATCTGGCGCTGCCTCTCTACGCGCGTGTCGTCGCCCGTGTGCGCGAGACGTTGGGCGACTCGCGCGTTGGGACGGGCCGGTTTGGGGCGGACATGAAGGTGCGCCTCGTGAACGACGGGCCGTTCTCGGTCGAGCTTCTTGCATGACCTCTCGCGCCGCGCGCCAGTTTGTCGCGGCGGGGTGTTGACTTCCGAGGGCGGTTTTTGATAAACTACACGCCTGTTGGATTCATTGGCGAGATAGCTCAGTTGGTAGAGCGCAGGACTCATAAGCCTAAGGTCAAGGGTTCGATCCCCTTTCTCGCCACCACCATTTTTCTCGAAAGGAACTGAAGACAATGAAGATGACTTGGCAGCCGTCGAAGATCAAGCGGAAAAGGAAAATCGGCTATCGTGCGCGCAAGGCGACGAAGGGCGGGCGCAAGATTCTCGCGGCCCGTCGCGCGAAGGGCCGCAAGCGCCTGACGCAGGTCTGAGGACACGACTGATGTCCACGCGGCTCCCCGGTGCGAGATACAAGCGTATCTTCGACCGGGGACGTTCCTTGAAGGGGCGTCTCCTTGTCGCGTGGTATCTTTCGGCAGATGACGCCGACCGAAAGGCCGGCGTCGTTGTTTCCAAGAAAAGCTTCCACGAGGCGGTAGACCGCAATCGCGCCAAGCGCCTGATGCGCGAAGCGTATCGGCTGCTCGCGAAGGAAGGCGCGGTGCCCGAGAGAACGGAGTGGATTCTGATCGGCCGCTCGTTCCTGAAGGGCAAGAAGGTGCAGGATGTTGTCGCGGATCTTCGTTCTGTTTGTGCGCGCGTACCAGGTCACGCTCAGCCCGCTGTTCGGTGACTGCTGCCGCTTCACGCCAAGCTGTTCCAACTACATGATTGAAGCCCTGCAGATCCATGGTGCGCTGAAGGGGACGCTGCTGGGGATCTGGCGCATCCTGCGCTGCCACCCGTTCGGCGCGAAGGGCTACGACCCTGTGCCGGCGAAAGGGCGGTGGAGAAGTTGAAAGAAAGGTTTAGGAGCAAAATCCCATGAACAAATCCGAAAAGATCATTTGTCTTCTGCTGGGCACGATTCTTGCCTGGTACATCTTCAACGAGACGGGCAAGGCCAAGGAGCGCGCGAAGCAGGCGGCCGAACAGGCGGTGGTCGTGTCCGAGTCGTCTTTGGCGACGAACGCGGTCGCGGCGACGACCGCGCCGGCGGCTTCCGCCGTTTCCGCCGCGTCAGCGCCCGCCCCGGCCGTTGAGCCGAAGAAGCCCGCTTTGCCGTCCGTTCCCGAAAAGTTCGTCACGCTAGAGAACGACGACGTGAAGCTCACGCTCTCGACGTGGGGCGCGGTCGTCAAGAACGTCACGCTCAAGCGGTACGCGAAGGACTGCGGCGACGTCTCCGAGTCGAATCCGGCGGTCGCGCTCGACTTTTCCGATGCGCCGCTGGGTGCGGGGACAGACCCCGTCACCGCGTTCGAACTGGTGGCGCAGGACGGCGCGAAGGCGACGTTCAAGGCTGGGGACGCGATGCGCACGATTACGCTCGGCGACGATTACCGCATCGTCTTCGATGACACGGGGATTTCGGGCGCGATCTCGCTGGGCGCGATGCGGATGGGCGATTCGAAGAACGACCTTCTGTCCGTCGATTCGTGGGCGCTCGACGCCGGGAAGGGCAAGCCGGGCGTCATCCACCACGGCGACGACGATTCGCCGCTCAAGCCCTATCTCGTCGGCGGTCTCGCGGGCGGGTGCAGCGGCTCGAAGAGCGCGGCGGGCATGCCGGAGACGGCGGACGTCGCCTATCCGGGCGCGCAGACGTGGGTCGCCGTCAAGAACCGCTTCTTCGTGACGGCACTCTGCTCCTCGACGGCGGCGAACGCGGGTTTCGACGTGTCGGTGACGCGCGACCTGCGAGCGGCGGACTACCGTCCCGAATCGGTCGCCGCGCGCGTGCGCCTGACGGGCGAGGGGGCGCGGACGACGACGTTCTTCGTCGGCCCGAAGAAGCAGTCGCTCCTCTGGGATCTCGGCATGCGCGACGTCATGGAGTTCGGCATGTGGCGGTGGCTCTGCTATCCGCTCGTCTGGGTCTTGAATCTCTTCGATTCGTGGATCCCGAACTACGGCGTGGCGATCATCCTTCTCACGATTCTCGTGCGCATCCTCTTCTGGCCGCTCACGCACAAGTCGACCGTCGGCATGAAGAAGATGCAGGAACTCCAGCCGAAGATGAAGGAGATCCAGCAGAAGTTCAAGGACAACCCGCAGCGGTTGCAGCAGGAGACGTGGGCCCTCTACCGTGAGGCGAAGGTGAATCCGATGAGCTCGTGCCTGCCGATGCTGATTCAGATTCCCGTGTTCATCGCGCTGTTCAACGTGTTGCGCTCGGCGGTCGAACTTCGCTATGCGCCGTTCCTTTGGATTGCCGACCTCTCCGAGCCGGAAGGCCTTCTCGCGGCGTATCTTCCGTTCGGGGGCCTGAACGTCCTGCCGATTCTGATGGCGCTGACGACGGGCCTCCAGAGCGCGTTCACGCCCTCGACGGGTGACAAGAGCCAGCAGCGGATGATGATGGTCTTCATGCCGGTCATGATGCTCGTCATGTTCTACTCGTTCCCGTCCGCCCTTTCGCTCTACTGGTTCCTCTCGAACCTCATCTCGATTGGGCAGATGTGGATCATTCGCCGTCAGACGGCGCAGAAGACGGAGGCCCTGATGCCGGAAGTCATCGATCCGCCGCAGCCGACGCGCCAGATGCGCCGTCACGGATAAGGGAGGGGCGGAATGGAACGGTTTGACCTTGAGCCGGAGCTGAAGGAGGAAATTCGCGCCCGCGTGTTGGGCGAGGGCTTCATGAAGCTCGTTCAGACGGTTCGTCGCAACGGAAAGACGTTCCGCATCTCGTTGCGCCCCGTGGCGCTCGGCGGCGAGCGGAAGTTCCAGGCCGAGATGACGGACGACGGACAGGTTCAGGTCAAGAACCTCTCGCCCCAGGCTGCCGCCGAGGGGCTGGAGGAGATCATCGCCCAGCGCGGTGCGCGCGATTTGCATTTGATGACGGCGACGGGCGACCTGCATCTGCGCGTGACGCGGAAGGGGCGGGCGCATGTCTCGCGTTCCGCCGAGATGAGCCGCGTCGTCACCATCCCGCCGCACGACCGCGTGAAGAAATTGCCGCTCACGAGCTTCGATTCGGTCGCGCTCCTGCGGACGATCGGCTTGACGGACGGCGACGGGCGCGTCCGCGCCTCGATGCGCGGCAAGTACGATCAGGTGAACGAGTTCCTGAAGGTCGTCAGCGAGACGGTGGCGCGTCCGGAGAAGTCGTTCACGGTCGTGGACTGCGGTTGCGGCAAGGCCTATCTCACGATCAGCCTTTACTGCTATTTGACGGAGGCCCTGAAGTTCCCGGACGTGCGCGTGATCGGCATCGACCGTCGCGCCGACGTTGTCGCGTCGGCGCGGAAGATGGCGGCGCAGCTGGATCTGGGCGACAGGATTTCCTTCCTTGAGGCCGACCTCGCTTCCGTCGATCTCGCCCAACTTCCTTCCGTCGATCTCGTCTGTTCGCTTCATGCCTGCGATACGGCGACGGACGAGGCGTTGGCCAAGGGCGTTGAGTGGAAGGCGCGTTACATCCTTTCCGCGCCGTGTTGCCAGCATGAACTGCAGAAGGAGTTGGGAAAAGAACGCAAGTCCGAATCGCCAGATGTTCGGCGGGGGTTGCCGCATTCCGATTGTCGTGCCGACTTCGGCGGACTTTTGCGGCAGTCGATTCTGCGCGAGCGGCTGTGTGACATTTTGACGGATTCGTTTCGTGCGATGATTCTTCGCATTCTCGGCTTCAAGACGCAGGTCATCGAGTTCGTCTCCTCTGAAGCGACGGCTCGCAATATCCTGCTCAAGTGCGAATATGGGGTGAAGCCGGGACAGCCCGGACCCGTTGGCGAGTATCTGAATTTGCGCGACTACTGGCATGTCACGCCGTGGTTGGAGACGCGCCTGGGGACTCTCCTTGCAAAGCATTTGCAACGGTATGAGTAAGGGTTTGGATGCCTGGGTGTTCGGTGGTTTTGGGGTTGCAGCGGTTTGGGGGTTGGCGGAAAGTTGGGGCATGACGGATGGGCGGCGTTGAGTTCTTGATTGCGCGGGCGCGGATTGTCCGAAAGATCCGCGCGTTTTTCGACGCGAGGGATTTTGTTGAGGTCGAGACGGCGGTGCGGATTCCCGCGCCGGCACCCGAAGAGCATATCGACTGTCCGCCGTGTCGGGATGGCGGCTATTTGCGGGCCTCGCCGGAATTGCAGATGAAGAAGCTCTTGGCCGCCGGAATGGATTGCATCTACCAGGTCGGGCCATGCTTCCGCGAAGGCGAGCGCGGTGCACGGCATAGCCCCGAATTCACGATGATTGAGTGGTATCGTCGGAATGCGACCTATCTCGACATCCGAAAGGATCTTGAAGAGTTGATGGCGACGCTGACGGCCGACGAGCCGCCCGGAATCTCTCTCCAGTCTCTCGCCTGCGGGGCCTGTCCCCAGGAGTCTGCCAGCCCCACCAGCGGGGCCTGTCCCCAGG
>CAYQUI010000033.1:16926-19794 GCA_964420685.1 uncultured Lentisphaeraceae bacterium
GCCAGCCCCACCAGCGGGGCCTGTCCCCAGGGTTTGGGACGACAGACGTTCGTGACGCTGTCCGTTCGGGAGGCGTATTGCAGGTTCGCGGAATGGGATCCGTGGACGGATTGGGATCAGGATCGCTTTGACGTTGACATGGCGATGAAGATCGAGCCGGCGATCAAGGCCCTTGGCGGCGGCGTTTTCCTGACGGACTATCCGCCGCAAGCGGCGTCTCTTGCGAAAATATCTGAAGAGCGCGAAAAAAGTTTTAGTTTAGAGGACGGTTTGCGGGGCCTGTCCCCACGGGTCGCTCACGCCGAGCGGTGGGAATTCTACTGGGACGGAATGGAGCTCGCGAACTGCTTCACGGAACTGTGCGACGAAGCCGAGCAACGGGCGCGGTTTAGGGTCGCAAAGGCGAATCGTCAGGCTCTCGGCGAGTCGGACTATCCGTTGGACGAGGATTTCCTTTCGTCTCTTCCGTGCATCGGATCGGCGGCAGGTGTGGCACTCGGCATTGATCGGCTGGTCATGGCGCTCACGGGCGCGAAGGACATTTCGGCTGTCCGTGCGCCGCTCTGACGCGCGCATCTGCGGAGGCGGTCGGGGCGTTTGACGGACGAAGCCCGATTTTGATATACTATACAAAATCTCAGTTTTTCGTGGTACGCCACAAGGAAAGCGAGAGGCGTCGGAGCATGGCGTTTCGACGCAGTAAGAAGCAAGGAAAGAAAGAAATGGAAGCATACGCAGTACTCGAGTCCGGCGGCAAGCAGACGCTTGTCAAGGTCGGCGACAAGATCGAGATTGAAAAGATCGCGGTCGAGGCGGGTCAGGATGCCGAGCTCACGACCGTTCTCGCGGTTTCGGACGGCACGACCCTCAAGGTTGGCAAGCCCTATGTCGAGGGCGCGAAGGTCGTCCTTACGGTTGATGGCGTCATCAAGGGCAAGAAGGTCCTCAACTTCAAGGCAAAGCGCCGCAAAGGTTGCCGTCGCCTCGTCGGTCACCGTCAGCAGCTGACCGTCGCCACGGTCAAGTCCATCGCCTAAGCAGAAAGGAAATTGAAAGATGGCTACTTCCGCATCTGCCCGCAACGGTCGCGACTCGAATCCGCAGTACCTTGGCGTCAAGGCCTATGACGGCCAGTTCCTGAAGACCGGCTCGATCATCGTCCGCCAGCGCGGCACGAAGATTCACCCCGGCAAGAACGTCGGCCTTGGCCGTGACTTCACGCTTTTCGCCCTCAAGGACGGCAAGGTGAAGTTCATCAAGGACGGCAAGTTCGTGACGATCGTCGAAGAGACCAAGTAAGATCTCCTTCTTGGGTCAACAGGGCGAACCGTGGTGTCAAACGACGGTTCGCCTTTGTGTTTCAAAAGAGGCGGGGCATTTCCGTTGGATTGTGACGGCGTGGCGAAGAATTGTGGTATAATACGCCCTCAACGGAGTTGACCGATCATGTCAATGTGGAATAGAGCGGCGGAGACGCTTTCGCGCGACGAATATGCGAAGCGTCAATTGGAGGGCTTGAAGAAGTCCCTCCAGCGCGTTTGGTCGAATGACTTCTACCGCATGCGTCTGCAGCGGGGCGGTCTGGCCGATCCGGCGGACGTGAAGTCGCTGGACGATCTTGCGCGACTGCCGTTTCTTACGAAGGAAGACTTCCGTGAGGCGTATCCGCTGAAGATGAACTGCGTGGATCGCAAGGATCTCATGGAGTTCCACATGTCGTCCGGCTCGACGGGAATGCCGGTCGTCATGGCCTACACGAAGGGCGACCTCCTGCAGTGGGCGGAGTGCATGGCGCGCTGCTATGCGATGGCGGGGCTGGAGAAGGGCGACGCGCTCCAGATTTTGCCGACGTTCGGGCTTTTCAACGGGGGATTTGGCTGCTACCATGGCGCGCGCAAGGCGCAGCTTTTCACGATTCCCGCCTCGTCGGGGAACACCGAGCGGCAGATTCGGCTGATGAAGGACTTTCGGACGAAGGGCTTCGTCTCCGTCGTCTCCTACGTTCCGCGTCTCATCGAGAAGCTGGATGCCTGTCCGGAAGGGGAGCGCGACCTGCCGTACCTCAAGGTCGGCATCTTCGGGTCGGAGACGTTTTCGGACGAGACGCGGCGGCGCATTGAGTCCCGTCTCGGCATCGAGTGCTTTGACATCTACGGCATGACGGAGACGGGCGGCATTGGCACGACGGGGCAGGACTGCCGGTGCCACTGTGGCTTGCACGTCTGGGAAGACCAGTACATCACGGAGATCATCGACCCCGTGACGGGGGCGGTCGTGCCGGACGGCGAGTATGGCGAGATTGTCTTCACGTCCTTGACGCGCGAGGCGATGCCGATCATCCGCTATCGGACGCATGACATTACGCGCATTCTCTCGCGCGAGCCGTGCGCGTGCGGGCGAACGTCGCTGCGGATCGACCGCATTACGGGACGGACGGATGACATGCTGATCGTCAAGGGCGTGAACTTTTATCCGCGTCAGGTCGAGCAGGCCTTGAAGGAGATTCCGGGCGTTGCGGACGAGTTTCAGATCATTTTGGAAGAGCGGCACGGCATGACGGACGTCACGGTTAACGTCGAGGCCGCGCCAGGCGTGACGGGCCACATGGTTGCCAAGCACCTGCGCGAACGGCTGGGCTTTCTGCCGAAGGGCGACGTCTTCCCGATTGGCGCACTGCCGCGTACGGAAGGCAAGGCCAAGCGCGTCATCCGAAAGACGTTGGACTGATTGGCTGCAGATGATTTTGGACGTTTAGCTCAGTTGGTTAGAGCAATTCCTTTACACGGAATGGGTCGGGGGTTCGAGTCCCTCAACGTCCACCAAGAACATAACGAAACACGGCCTCGCTCGTCGGCGAGGAATCCGCGT
>CAYQUI010000034.1:0-19533 GCA_964420685.1 uncultured Lentisphaeraceae bacterium
CGAGCGGCCACTCGTCCACACGGAAAAAGCCCTTCGCGGCACGCGCCGGCCCATAGCCCGCGTACTGTCCGTTGAGGCGGATGCGGTAGACGGACGTCCCCGTCACGCGCAACACGGCCTTCGCGCCGGCGGACGCATCGAACGTCGCTCGGAAACCGACAAAATCGTTCATCCGCGTTTCACGGCCCGTAGGCCAGACGGGTTTCGCCGTCGTGAAGGACGGCACCGCCGCCCCCGCGAACAGCGTCCAGGCGGCCCACGCCGCGCAAATCACGTGCTTCATGTCATCTCCTTGGCATTTTATGCCGCCATTATACCATATTCTCCTTTGATCAATTCGTAGAACACGAAGGCGGCCGAGATTTGGTATAATTATGCGTTAACCGAATTCGCAGTCAGTGACGCAAACAACATGAACCGAATCATCTCTAAGAAGCAACTTTCCGACAATGTCTTCCGCATGGACGTGGAAGCCCCGCTCATCGCGTGCGAACGCCAGCCCGGCCAGTTCGTCATCCTCATGGTTGACGACCGCCTCGGCGAGCGCATCCCGCTCACCATCGCCGACGCCGACCCCGTGCGCGGCACGGTCACGCTCATCTTCCAGACGGTCGGCGCGACGACGCTCAAGCTCGCGCAGCTGAACGCCGGCGACGCGCTTCCGGCGCTCCTCGGCCCGCTCGGAAAGCCCACGTCAATCCGTGGACGAAACGGCGAACAGCCGGGCCGCGTCGTCTGCGTCGGCGGCGGCATTGGCGTTGCGCCGATGCACCCGATCGCCCAGGCCCTCAAGGCCGCCGGCAACGAGGTCACGATCATCATGGGCGCGCGCAACAAGGGCCTCTTCGTAATGGAAGAGGAAATGCGCGCCATCGCGGGCGAAAACCTCATCCTCATGACGGACGACGGCTCGTCGGGCCGCAAGGGTCTCGTCACTGACCCGCTCAAGGAACTGTGCGAACGCGGCGCGGTCGACGAGGTGATCGCGATCGGCCCGCCGATCATGATGAAGTTCTGCGCCCTTGCGACGAAGCCCTTCGGCGTGAAGACGACGGTCTCGCTCAACACGATCATGATTGACGGCACGGGCATGTGCGGCGGCTGCCGCGTCTCCGTCGGCGGCGAGACGAAGTTCGTCTGCGTCGACGGGCCGGAGTTCGACGGCCACCAGGTCGACTGGGATCTCATGCTCACGCGCATGGGTGCCTTCAAACCGCAGGAAAAGGCCGCAAAAGACCATGTCTGCAACCTGTTGAAGGCAGAAAAGTGGAATGGCGGAACAGTGGGAAAGTAAGAAGAAGCCCTCCCATCATTCGACCATTCAACCATTCAATTATCCGATTATTTCTTTAATCCTTCAACAACCCCTGTAATCCCATGACACCCAAAGAGAGAATGGCCCTGCCTCCGCAGGAAATGCCCCAGCAGGAACCGGCCGTCCGCGCCCACAACATGAACGAAGTCGCCCTCGGCTACACGGCCGAGATGGCGAAAGCCGAGGCGTCGCGCTGCCTCCAGTGTCCGACGAAGCCCTGCATGCAGGGTTGCCCCGTCGCGATCAACATTCCGGGATTCCTCGCGAAAGCCGCCGCCGGCGACTTCGCGGGCGCGCTCCGCATCATCAAGGAGACGTCGCTTCTCCCGGCCGTCTGCGGCCGCGTCTGCCCGCAGGAGAAGCAGTGCCAGAAGTTCTGCACGATGGGCAAGCTCCTGAAGGACGTCGAGAAGTCCGTCGCGATTGGCCGCGTCGAACGTTTCTGCGCCGACCTCGCCCGCGAGACGGGCACGGAAGAGCCGGTTGCCTGCGCGCCGAAGACGGGCAAGAAGGTCGCCGTCGTCGGTTCGGGCCCCGCGTCCATCACCTGCGCGGCCGACTGCGCAAAGGCCGGTCACGACGTCACGCTCTTCGAGGCGTTCCACAAGTGCGGCGGCGTCCTCGTCTACGGCATCCCGGAGTTCCGCCTTCCCAAGGCAATCGTCCAGCACGAAATCGAGGGACTTGAGAAGATTGGCGTCACGGTCGAAACGAACTACGTCGTCGGCCGCACGCGCAAGTTGAAGGACCTTCTTGAAAAGGACGGCTTCAACGCCGTCTTCGTCGGCACGGGCGCGGGCCTTCCGAAATTCATGGGCATCGAGGGCGAGAACCTGAACGGCGTCTTCTCGGCGAACGAGTACCTGACGCGCGCGAACCTCATGAAGGCGTACCGCGAGGGCGAAGCCGACACGCCCTTCTGGCACGGCAAGAAGGTCGCCGTCCTCGGCGGCGGCAATGTCGCGATGGACGCCTCGCGCATGGCGTTGCGTCTCGGCGCGGAGAAGGTCTACCTCGTCTATCGCCGCAGCGAAGCCGAGATGCCCGCCCGCCGCGAGGAAATCCACCACGCGAAGGAGGAAGGCGTCGAGTTCCATCTTCTCGAAAACGCGAAGCGCATCCTCGGCGACGGTCAAGGCGCGGTCGCCGGACTTGAATGCCTCAAGTACGAGCTCGGCGCGCCAGACGCCTCTGGCCGCCGCAGCCCCGTTGCGATTCCGGGCAGCGAGTTCACGCTCGACGTCGATACCGTCGTCGTCGCCGTCGGAAACGCCTCGAACCCGCTCATCCCCGCGACGACGGACGGGCTGGAGGTCAACAAGCGCGGCAACATCGTCGTCAATCCCGAAACGAACATGACGTCGATTCCTGGCGTCTTCGCGGGCGGCGACATCGTGCTCGGTGCGGCGACGGTCATTCTCGCCATGGGCGAGGGCCGCCGTGCGGCCGCCGGCATCAACGCCTACCTGAAAGGCTGAACGCCGCAAGGTGAACGGCAAGAAAGGCGAGCCTACCCGCTGAAAGTTTCCTTCGGCGGCTAACGAGAGCGGACGCGGCAGAAGTCGCGTCCGCTCTCGTTTCAACCCGATTTCGCTTCCGTCTCCTTGACAGGCGGCGGACTTGTATGGTATTCTCCAGACGTCGGTGATTCGCGCGTCCATATTAGAGTTCACAGCCTGACGCCAGGCAGAAGGGATTCATATGACAGTCAACGCCCACGTTCCCGTCCTCGGCCTTGCCGCAATCCTCTGCCGGCATGCCGTCGCTGCGACCTTCACCGTCTCCTTCGACCCCGCCGCGCCCGCCCTCACCAACGGATGGAATCTCGGACAGACAGCCGAACAGAAGTCCGGATCCGCAACACAGCCTGGCGGGCGCAAGTTCGCCCCCACGGAGAAAGGCGACACCCTGTTCCTCGAAAGCCCCGTCTACGACGCAGACATTCGTGCCGTCGCCTTGTTCGCATGGGGAAGCGGCATCAACGCCGGCAACGCCTCGCGCGTCACCGTCTATGGTCGCGCCAACGCGGCATCGGCCTACGTCGAACTCTTCTCGCGCACGGGGCTTACCAACACCCTCGCGCAGAACGAACCCGAAGACCATTTTGCCATCACCAACGACATCGCCTGTCGCCAGCTGAAGATTGCCTACACGAAGGACAAGGGAACCTGGATTCTCGCGAAAGTGACGATTACGGACGACACCATTCGCGCTGAGACACCGACGAGCCTGCACATCGAGACGATTGACGCCGCCGCGCGGCGCGTGCGCGTGACGTGGGACATGCCGGACGGCGTGACAGAAAGCGACTACCGCACGTTCACGACAGTCTCCACGGGCGGACTGTCCGCCGTTCCCGCCGAGAAGATGCTTTGGCGCCGCTCGTTCGCCGACGTGCCCGCGTCGAAGACGAGGGTTCTCACGACCGCCGAACTCGCCGCGCTCGGACTGGGCGACTGGGAGACAGAGACCGTGCGCCAGACGACCGTCGCGGGCGCCCTGCTGATCGGCTGGGAAAAGCACGCCTCCGGCTCGCTGACGACCCCGCCGCTCGGAGCAGACATCCCCGACGGCAGCACGCTCGTTCTGCGCGCGGCCAAGCACGAGACGAAGTCCGGTGTACTGCCCGTCTACGCGCGCGTTGGAGACGCCACCTCCTGCGTGGCTACCGTCGCAATCGACCAGATGCCACGCGACGCGCCAATCACATTGCCCGCGCTCACCGCCACCGACCGTCTGATCGTCCACTCCGCCACCAACACGGCCAACGAGAAGACGCTCGTCTACGATCTCGCCATCTGCGCGCCCAACGCCTATGTCGCGGAGGGCGTCGCGACAAACGCACCGACCGCCGTGCAGGCCCTCGCCGGAAACGCCGTCGAACTCATCGTGCCGCCCGACGGCACGAACCTCTACCTCGAAGTCCGAACGCGCCTCGGAACGGAGGCATCCGCCTGGGCCTCGCCCTTCCCCATCACGCTCGTCGCGTCCGACGCAGGCGGAGACGCAAACGGGAATGGAGGAGAGACCGGGAATCCGCCCGGCACGGATGCCCTCGCCGCACCCGCGCGCGTGTGCGCCGGAAGGCTGGCGGATGGCCTCATTCGCCTCGGATGGGAGTCGCCCGCCGGCGCAACGAACGTGCAGATCCGCATCTGGTCGCGCACGGTCTCCGGCGGACTCGCCGAAGCGGCGGCGGACGACGTCCTCTGGCGCGAGACGTTTTCCGCCGCTCCCGCCACCAACAGCACCATCGCCCTGGACAAGGCCGACAAATGGGATCGCTACACCGACTGCGGCGCCAACGGCTGGGCGTGGGAGACCTGCTCGGCCGTCTACCTCGCGGCCGTTGTCGGTGCCCTGCGCATCGGGAAATCGGACAGTTCCGGCACGCTTGCGACGCGCCCGCTCGGCTGTGCGGGCGAAGGGCTGACGCTCGTCGTGTCGGCCCGCCGCGCCGTCACATCGGCGGGGACAGACCTCCATGCCACGTTCGTCGCAGGTGACGGAACGACAAACACGCTCGCTGAAGCCACGCTGACGGACGAGTTCGTGGAGCATGCCTGGCCGCTCGGCTTTGCGCGAACCGCATCCGACACCCTTGTCCTCGGCTCGCCGACGAAAAAGAAAGACGGGCGCATGCTCGTCTCGGACATCGCACTCGTGCGCGCCTACACGCCCGTCTCCTACGTGACCAACGACTGCCTGACCACTGACCTTGGGCCGACGTCGGAATTTGACTGGACGCCAACGGACGAAGCGGGCCTTTTCGTCTCCCTACGGGCGCAGGATGCAAACGGACGGGAAAGTCCCTGGTCGGAGCCGTTCGCGCTTGAACCGACAGCACTCGACAACTGGCACGACCGCCACGTGACGATGACAAACGAGACGGCGAATGTCCTCTTCCGTCCAGAAGACCTGCCGAAGACGGATAAGGGCCGCGACCTCTCAACGACGCCCTTCCGTGGGATTCTGCAAGGAGAAGAGGTTTTCGCACTCAACAACCGCGACGCGACAAGGCAACTTTCGTCCGGCCTCTACGTCTGCACGAACGTCTTTGCGCGCGACTGGGCCGTCCTTGTGCCGAGTTCTCCCGCCAACGCCACCGACGTCCGGGACGCCGAACTGCGACTGGCCGTCCGAACGGGCGACTATGCGGCGCGCCACCTTGAAGTCTCGGGGGTCTTCGCCCAACTCAACGCGACGAACACGCAGGAGAAGGCGCTCTGCATCCAGTGGCGACAGATTGACCCCGACGGTACGGCTGGCGAATGGGCCGCGCTCACCGACTACAAATCAACCTACACCGCGACGAACGCCACGCCCGATCTCGCCGCGACCGTGTCAACCGTCACGGGAGCCGCCGACTTCCACGCGCCGCGCGGGGCGACCGTCGAGGCGCGCGTCTACTGCCGCAAGGAGAACGATTCGGGACGCGAGGCCCCACTCGGCTTCAGAGACTTCCGCGTCCGCGTCTTCGGCAAGGGGCCGAGCCTCCTCTTCGTCATCCGCTAGGGCTGACAGCGGAGACAGCCCAGGGCGACAGGAGTCTCCGACAATGGCGCGCCGTCATGTGACGGCGCAGCCTCCGCCAGCCGGCGTGGTGGGCGACAGGACACCGCCGCACGCACCCGGCTCGCCCGCAAAGAGGATCATCCCCTCCGAGACACCAACGGACATCTTGCGCGGCGCGAGGTTCGCGACGAAGACCACTTCCTTGCCGACGAGGGCCGCAGGATCGGGATACGCCGCACGAATGCCCGAGAAAATCGTGCGCGTGCCGAGCGCGCCCGCATCGAGGACGAACTTCAGGAGCTTGGCGCTCTTCGGCACGATCTCGCAGCTCGTGACGATGCCCACGCGCAGGTCAAGCTTCTCGAAGTCGGGGAACGCGATCTCCGGCTTCAGGGGGGCAGAGGGCTTTCCCTCCTTGGGCTGGGAGTCGGGGACGCCCGCAGCCCCTTCCTTTGCCTTTTTGTTCTTGCTCGCGCGGCTTTCATGCGCGACTTCGCCCGACTCGGCCGGCTTCACCGTCGCGGCGGCGACCATCGCCTCGACCTGCTTCGCGTCAATGCGCGAGGCGAGATACGCATATGTCCCCAGCGTCCGATCCTCGACCGTCGCGGCAATCGAGTCCCACGTCCACGCCTCTTCGCCGAAGAGCGCGCGTGCCTTCTCCGCATAGGCCGGAAGAATCGGCTGCAGGTAGACGGCGAGGATGCGAAAGGCGTTCAACGCCGCCGTCAAGGTAACGCGCGTCGCCTCGGCGTCCGTCTTCACCGTCTTCCACGGCTCCTTGCGGTCGAAGTATTCGTTCGCCGCATCCGCGAGCTTGCAAATCTGGGCGACGACCTGGTTGAAGCGGCGATCTTCATAGAACGACGCGATCGTCTCGTTCGCCGCGCGCAGCTGCGCGAGCAACGCCAGCTCCTCGTCCTGCCCGGCGAGCGACGCGAGGCGGCCGTCAAGCTTCTTCTGGAGCATCTGCGCCGAACGCGAGGCAATGTTCGTGATCTTGCCGACGAGGTCGGAATTGACGCGCTGGACAAAGTCCGCAAGGTTCAAGTCCATGTCATCCGTCGTGCCGCCGAGCTTCGCCGCGTAATAGTAGCGCAACGCCTCCGGCGGCAAGTTGTCGAGGTACGTGCGCGCGTTCACGAACGTGCCCTTCGACTTCGACATCTTCTCGCCGTTTACCGTGAGGAAGCCATGCACGAAGACCTTGTTCGGTCCCTTGAAGCCCGCCGCATGGAGCATCCCCGGCCAGAACAGACAGTGGAAGCGGATGATGTCCTTGCCGATGAAGTGGTAGAGCTCGACGTCCGGATCGTTCCACATCGAGACATCGACCTCGCCCGACTTCCCGCCGTCGCGAGTCGCCTGCCAGTTGGCAAGCGACGCCATGTAGCCGATCGGCGCATCGACCCAAACATAAAAGAACTTGTCCGTGTAGCCGGGAATCTCGAAGCCGAAGTACGGCGCATCACGCGAGATGCACCAGCCGCGCAAGGGTTCCTTAAACCATTCGAGCAGCTTGTTCGAGACGTCGCTCGTCGTATGCGCCGGAATCCACTTCTCCAGGTAGTCGTGCTGGGGTTCAAGCTCGAAGTAGAGGTGCTCGGAGTCCCGGACGACGGGCGTGCCGCCGCATGTCGTGCAGGCCGGCTGGCCCAGTTCCTCCGCGCCGTAGGTCGCGCCGCACTTGTCGCAGCTGTCGCCGTACTGGCCCGTCGCGCCGCACTTCGGGCAAGTCCCCTTCACGAATCGGTCGGGCAGGAACATCCGGCAGTGTTCGCAGTAGAGCTGGGGCGTCGTCTTCTTCGTGACGAAGCCCTGCTGCTCAACCGCGCGGTAGATCCGCTCGGACAACGCCTTGTTTTCGGGCGAGTTCGTCGAGTAATAGTTATCGAACGCGACCTGGAAGTCAGTGAAGTCCTTCAGGTGCTGGGCATGCGAGCGCGCAATCAGCTCTTCGGGCGTGATGCCCTCCTTGCGCGCGCGAATCATGATGGGCGTGCCGTGCGTGTCGTCCGCGCAAATGTAGACGCAGTCGTTCCCGCGCAGTTTCTGGAAGCGCACCCAGAAGTCGGTCTGGATGTACTCGACCAAGTGTCCGAGGTGGATGTCTCCGTTCGCGTACGGGAGGGCGCTCGTGACGACGATTCTTCTCTTCTTGCTCATTGTGACGGAAAATTATACCAAAAAGCGGCGGGGACGGCGGACGGCGTCGTCACGAACCGGGGTGGACGGGCTTCGAGCCGGCCTGGCACATCGGGCATGTCTCGGCCGTCCAGGTCTCCGGCGTCATCTGCATGAGCGAGAACATCGGAATGCGGCCGAATTTCACCTTGCCGCCCGAACGATCCACGAGCAGGATAACGCCCGCGACCTTCGCGCCGGCGGCCTTGACGAGGTCAATCGTCTCCTGCACGCGCCCGCCCTTCGTGACGACGTCCTCCGCGACGACATAGCGTTCGCCCTTCTTGAGCGCGAACCGGCGCATCGCAAGGACAGTATTCGGCTTGCCCGTCGCGTCCACGCCCTCGCCCGGAACCTTCTCGGCGAAGACGCACTTCACGTTCAGCGCACGCGCGACCTCGTGCCCGACGAGAATGCCGCCGACGGCCGGGGAGACGACCCCGTCAATGCGCGCGCCGAGCTTGCCGCTCGCGACGGCCTGCCGCGTCACCTCGCGACAGAGCTTTTCGGCAACACGCGGATAGCGCAGCACGTTCGCGCACTGGAAATAGCGGTTGGAGTGAAGCTTAGAGCGCAGCTCGAAATGCCCTTCGAGGAGGGCGCCCGTGTCCTTGAATGCCTTGAGGATCTGCTTCTGCGTCATGTTCGTTTCCTTGGTTTTGATGGGGTTGATGAGTTGTTTTGAATTCCGTTCATTCCATTTCCAGCAGTTCCTGCCGCGAAAAGGAGGCCGTCGCCTCGTCCGTCTCCGCCGCTGGCGTGATCGTCACGGGAGGCGGCGCCGCGCACGACGGCAAGTACGGCGACGGGGCGGGCGCCACATATCCCGGCCCTGACGGGCGGGCGCGCTCCTCAATCCGTCCGATTGGCATCGGCGGGTCGTCCGGCAGCGAACCGAGCACAAGGTCGTCCGGACGAATCTGCGCGTCCGCCGCATCGCCGCCGCGTCCGGCGGACTTCGCCCGCCGCATCGTCCGGGACTCCTCATCCGCCGTCAAGGACACGAACGCCGCAAACGGCATCATGTCCCGGCCAGACGCGACAGACGCGCGTCGGAGCACCGAATAGGGGAAGACGAACGCGACCGAGACCGGCAAGGCCAGCGCAATCGTCAGAGAGACCACCTCGCTTCGCACGCTCTTCATTCGCCGGTTCCCGTCCGCTTCTTCTCGGCAAAGAGAACGCGCGCGACGCCGCTGGCCTTCGCCAGAGCCGCCAGCCGCATCAGTTCGCCACCGGCCACGCGCCGGTCGGCAAGGACAAGAAGCGTCTTCTGCTCGCGCCGCGCAAAGCGGTTCGCCAATTGGTCTCCCAAGGCGCGCATCGAGGTCTCTTCGCCCATCAGGTAGCGCGTATCGTCAAAGAAGACAAGCGTCTCGCGCGGAATCGGCATCATCAGCGCGACTGGCGACTCGCCCACGGCCTCCGTCGGAACGACGTCCGGAAGGTCGAAGAGCGTCCCCTCCGCGACCGTCAGCGTACCCGAAACGAATCGCAGCAGCAACAGCAGCAGACCGACCGTCAGGTACGGTGCCGCCGCGACAACCGGCCGAAGTCCCAGCGCGCCGTGCCGCCAAATGCCGAGCGAGCGCTCGGGCTTCCAGCCCCAGGGGCTCACTTCGCCTTCTCCTTCTGTGCGGCCTTCTCCTTCTGCGTGGAGATGTAGCCGATGACCTGGCTCGCGGCGGCTTCAAGATCGACCACCAGGCGATCCAGCCGCACGCGCAGGAAGGAATACAGCACCGACGCGAGGATCGCGACCGCAAGGCCAAACGCCGCCGCGACAAGCGACTCCGTCACGCCATCCAAGAGAACCGTCCGCGAAACGAGTTCGCTCGCCCGCGCGGCCCGAACCGTGTGCACGAAGCCAATGACCGTTCCCAAAAGGCCCAGAAGCGGCGCCGCCTGCGCGATGATCGCGAGGATGGCGAGACGACGGTCCAGCCGCCCGACCTCGGCGCGCCCCTGGGAATCGACGGCCTCGCGCAGGACGCGCGCCGATCCGTCCTGGTGTCGGATGGCCGTCGCGACGACGGCCGCCACGGGCGCGGGCGTGTCTTCGCAGATCGCAAGGGCCTCGTCCCGATTGCCGCGATCCAGCACGTTGATCACGCCCTTGAGGAAATCCTCGTAGTCGATCTGCGCCCGATGAAGGTCGAAGAACCGCTCGAAGAACGTGAAGACGGACACGGCCGCCAAGGACACCAGGACCCAAAACACCGAACCACCGAAGAGACTCACAGAACTCCCCCTTTCTCCGTCAAGCGACGAATGCGTACGCGGGCTTCCTCCGCCGCCGGACTGTCGCTCGTCGCAACCAAGTCAAGAACCGCAACGGCCTGACGATCCTTCCCACGCCCCTCGAACTCGTCCGCCAGGCGAAACGCCGCCTTCGAGAAGACCGCGCGCGCCTCATCGTCCAGCCGCGCACCCCCCGTGCGCTCCCGACGGTAGGCGAGAACGACCTGCGTGTAATACTGATCCATGGCCTCGTCGACGCGCTTCAGCTTCTCAAGGGCGCGGGCGACCTTGAACGCGACGACAAGCTTTGCGCTCGGCGAAAGCGCAGCGCCGAAAAGAAGCGCGCGATAGGCCCCCAGCGCCGCCCGATAGCGGGCAGGATTGTCCGCGCCCATCGCGAAGAGCGCATCCGCCTTCAGAATCTGGGCGCGCGCGCGGTCGGCCGCCGTGACGTCCGACGCCGCCGTGACGCGCTCGAAGACAAGGACTGCCTCGTCGAAGCGCGCCAGCTCGTTGAGCGTCTCACCCTGGAGAATGAGCGCCGGAAGGCGCACAGACGACGCCGGATGGCGTTCGACCAACCGCGTCGTCAACTGGATTACCGCCGTGTAGTCGTTTTCGGCAAACGCCGCGCGCGCCGCCCAGAGAAGCGCCTCGGCCGCCTTCTCCGGCGTCAGCGCACGCGACTCGGACACCGCGCGGAACAGTTGCCCGGACGCCCGCCAGTCGCGGCGGTTGTACTTGAACTTCGCCAACCAGAGACAGGCGTCCGCCCAGACGCGCGGATCGGGACAATCGGCCACAAGGGCCTCTGCCGTGCGCGCGGCCGCCGCATCGTCGCCACCGCCATAGAGGCAGAGCGTCTCGAAGAAGCGCATGCGCAGGGCGCGCGCCGGGTCGTCGGCCGCAACCCGGCGAAAGGCCTCGCGCGCCTCTGAAAAGCGATAGGTGCGGTAGAACCCGCGCCCGCGTGCCTCCAGTTCGCGGACTTCCAGCACCTTGCCGACGCGCGCGGCCGCCGCCGTCCCCGAATAGTCCGCGCGAATACGCCGATAGCAGGCCATCGCCTCGTCCAGCCGACCGAGCGCGGAAAGGACATCGCCCTGCTTGAGCGCCGCCGTCGCCCGCGCGTCCGCGTCCGCCGCGACCCGTTCGGCCCGCACGAACGCCGCCAAAGCCTCCTCGGCGCGCCCCAGCTTCAGAAGCGTCCAGCCCAGCCCCTCCTGCACGGCCGCACGCTTCGCGACATCCGGCCAAATCTCGATCGCCTCGGCATAGAGCGTCTGCGCCGTCTTCCAGCGCGCCGCGTCCACCTCGGCATCCGCCACGGACAGAAAGGCCTCGCGCGCGCCCGCCGTGTCGGGGGCATCCCGGACAACGGCCCGAATGAGCGCCGCGCCTTCTGCCTGCGTCTCCGCGCGCGTGAGGAGTGCCTGTCCCAGGCGCAACGAAAGTTCCCGCCGCGCGTCCGCCGACACCGCCAAACTCTGCGCCCGCCGCAGGAGCGCCGGGTCCATCAGGTTCGACGCGGCGACTGCAAGCACACGCGCCGAGACATTCGTCTGCCCCGCGACGGCTCGCCACAACGCCTCCGCGCCCGCGACATCGCCCGCGTGCGCCAAGCGATCCGCCTCCAGAAGCCGGGCCTGCGCAAGGCCCTCGGACGAGCCGCCCGCCGCGAGCAGACGGGCGGCGGCCGTCACGTCGCCCCGCACGGCGGCACGGTAGTAGTCGAACGCCGCGCCATGCGCGTCCGTCCAGCGAACAAGGGCGTTCGAGACGGCCGACCAATTGCCCTCGGCCGCCCAGCTCTCAAGCTGCACGAGACGAGATTCGTCGCTGTCGCCCGCCTGAACCGCATGCGCACGGGCGATGCTCCAAAGGCCGTCGCGCAACGCTTCGTGCGCGATGGCAAGCGCATCGCCCACCGACGCACCGGCGACAGCGGACATCAGGAGGCAAAGGACAGCGACGAACGAAAGCCTCACACCAGTTCCCCAAGATAGCCCATCTCGGCGAGAAGACGCTCGTTCTTCATCCAGTTCGGCTCGACGCGCACCCACAGTTCCAGGCGCACCTTCACGCCGAACAGGTCGGAGAGCTCGCGCTCGGAGCACTTGCGCACATACTTGATCGTCGCCGCACCCTTTCCGATCACAATCGGCTTCTGGCTCACGCGATTGACGAGGAGTTCGGCATCGACATCCCAAACCGGCGCGCCCTTCTCCGTCGCCTCGACGACCTTCTTGACGACAACGCCCAACTCGTGCGGCAGCTCCTGATGAAGCTTCGCGAGGTACTTCTCGCGAATCGAATCGGCTATCGTCAATTTGCGCGGGTAATCCGTCACGATGTCGTCGTCGAACAGCTTCTCGCCCTCTTCCGCCAATTCAAAAAGCGCGTCGCCAACGGCTTTCGCCCCGCCCGGCGTCGAGGCAATCGCCTTGACCCAGACGGGCGACGGCACCGGCTCTGAAGCCACGCTCGGCTCGCCACCCGCGTCGCCGTTCGCGCCCGCGAGGCTTTCCACGCACTCCTTCCACGCATCACGGTACATCGACTCGTAGAACGGCTTGCGGTCGGCCTTGTTGAGGACGAAGACAACCTTCTCCGGACGTTCCTTTGCGATGCGCTGCATCCAGCCGACGTCCTCGAGCTGCGGCTCCTCAGCCGCGTCGAAGACAACGCACGTGACGTCCGTCCCCGCCGCGCTCCGCCGTGCCATGCGATTAAGAAGACGGCCGAGCTGCCCGACGGCCTTGTGCAGGCCCGGCGTGTCCAACAGGACGAGCTGGCCGCGCGCATCGGCAACAATGCCGCGAACGGTGTTGCGCGTCGTCTGCTCCACGGGCGAGACAATTGAGACCTTCTCTCCGACAAGGGCATTGACGAGCGTGGACTTTCCCGCGTTCGTCCGCCCGACAACTCCAACAACGGCTACTCTAGACATGGATAACGCCTCGTCGCTTTTCTTTCTGACAGACAGGTAATTTCGTTGAATTATACCATAATCCCTCGTCTCTGCGGACGCCTCAACGGGCAAAACAGGCGTCGTTCCTCAAAAAATTCCGCTCACCTGAGGAAGACCGCAAGGCCCGTCGCCGTCACCTCCACGTCAAAACGCGCGTCTAGGGGATGGACGCCCCGCGCCGTCAGGCGCATCGTGTCCCAGTCCGGGTCATAGACCCAGCCCGGAGGGGCTTCCGCAAGCGACGGAAACACGCGGGCGTCCCCATCCGAGGCGCGCAGCCCCCGCAGCGCACGGCGGCGGACGGCGCAGACCCATCGCAGCGTTCGCACCGTCCCGTCCACATCGTCGGCCGTCTCCTCGAACCGCTCGCCCGTCCGCACCCGCTCAACGAAACGCCGCCCGCAGTCCCAGCCGAAGCGGACTCCCGTCTCTTCAAAGGCGAGCTCTCCGTCGCCGTCGGCGTCTCGCCCGAACGCGATCTCCACGTTGTTGGACGGCGTTCCCGCAAGCGAAAGCGCGACGTCCAGTCCGCGCACGCCGGGCTGCGCGAGGCCGAGGGGACGGCAGACCGACACCTCCGAGTCCGCGAACGCGGGCGCGGACAACGGCGGCAGGGACGCGGCGGACGCCGACAGCGAGGCGGACGCGGCGAAAACGCCCAACAGGAAAACAGTTCGCATACGCGAATTATACCAAATCGCAAACGAGGCCACGGCGCGGCCATCCGGCTCACGGCTGACGTTTGACGAGGTTTCCGGGGGTGGGGCAGAGGTTGTGCTTCCGGTCCCATTCGAGGTTGCGGTCAAGCGGAGTCGGGTTGAGGTAGTAGAGGAAACACATGTCCGTCACGCCGCGCTCAAGGTCTCCCGAAAACCTGAAGTCGCCATAGACCTTCCCGTAATACGCCTCCACGAGATTCCCCTTTTCGTCGCGCCGCGAGCGGATGCGGAACACATAGCAACGATCCTGATCGTAGTCCGAAACGCGCTTCGCCTGCCAGTCCCGACCGTTGCGGCCAAAGACCTGCCGCCTTGCGAACACCCGCGAAACGGACTTGCCGACCGGATCCGGAAAGGCCTCCCGAACCTTCACGCCGCCCCCTGGATTCGCCGGGACTTCCGAAATGGCATCGAAGCCCGACAACGCGACCTCGTTCCTGACCTCATAGAAGTCCATGCTCGTCCAGCCAAAGTCCGGGTAGAGCTTCCTCAACCTGCCAGACCCCGTGACCACGATTTGGGATCTGATCGTCAAGTCGGCTGTTTCGCCGCCTCCATGGGGAGGGAGCCAGTCGCCCTTCAGCATGTCGAAGCGCATGACCGCGTTCGTCCCCTGAAGGCCTCGAAGCCCGCGACGACAGTCCCGCCACTCGACCCGCTTGACCGTCAGGGGTATCGGGTGCTCGACGCGCTGGAGGCGGATCGTCGCGACCAGGTTGTCGGGCTGCCACACGCCGAATAAATTCTTGCGCTTGTACTGTTGCGATGCATGACTTCCATAATAAAAACCGTCTTTCCATGCCCTGCACGACAGATGTCCTGTATTCGTCTCGCCAATCAATTTGACCACACCATGGACATCCGTCTTCCCTTCTGCCGTGACTATCGGAGTCGGTTCAGACCACGCACGCCAGCCAATGTCCATATCAAACCAAACCTTAACAGATGCATTCGATATGGGTCTTTCCGAAACATCGTCTATAGCGAAAACTGATATCTCCGCCGTATTCGGTCGTGCTAGAACCGGAACCATGCAAACAGAAACACAGACAATTGGTATGAACATATTACAACGCATTTAAGGCCCCCTTCTTAGAATCAGTCGAAACAATTCTACCGTGTAGAAATAAGAGACATCCTTAATGTCGGAATGCAGCCACCTTGGACGCCCATCTTTCCAACGCGGCCATGTGTCGGGCGCACAATCCTGAAGATTGACGTTCTCGTCCACCCCATCCGTCTCGTTCGCGCCCGCCGCGAAGGACTCGGCGGGAATCGCGTCTCCGAGCATCTTCGCCCGCAACGCCTCGTCCACGAAGTCCAGCACGTTCGTCGAGGTCATGCGACTGTCGTCGAACGAGGTGAAGAGCGGGCTTCGAATCAGGTCTTCCCGCGTGCAGTCCGCGAAGTAGCCCGCATTGAACCCGACGAGCGGCACATAGGCGAGCGGGTTCGCCACGTAGCGCGCGTTGATTCCCCAGCCGCCCTCAATCTCGGCTCCGGCGAACGTCGCCGCGTTGAGCCCGTACCACAGCGCGCACCCCTTGAAGAGCTCCTGCATGGACCACGCGCCGCCAAAGCCCTCCGACTGGACGCCGAAGACCTTCCGGCGGGTCGGGTTCGCGAGCACGTCCTCCGTCGGCGAATAGCAGTTGACCGCATTTCGAATTCCCGCAAACCGGCCTTTCCACGACAGCGTCCGCCGAAAGTCGCCCCGATAGTCCTCGGTGTCGAACAGCGAATAGAATCGCGAAGCCCTGACCCTGTCATCCACGTCCTTCCATGCGCCATCCACCATCAGGTCGCAGCATTCGCCTCTCCCGTACGCCTCCATCGGCACGGCGGCGTTGAGCATGTAGTACTGGCCGTAGGCAAGGCCGTGGTCAACGACGGCGGACGAGACGAGCATGTTGCCGAGCGAGTGCGCGAGGAGCACCTTGTCTCCCGGAAGCTCGGCGCAGGCCGCCTTCAGGGCCGCCGCCGTCCGGAAAGCATGGCGGACATTGACATAGTAGTTCGGAGAGACGTCTCCCCGCGTCGGAACGTAAAGCCGGGAATCGTCCCCCCGCCAGTCCACGGCGGCAAACATCGAACGCGAGCCCGCCCACCAGAGCCGCTTGAACATCGCGCGCGCCCATTCGCGCGACTTCGCCGCCGAGACATTGTACCCGTGGACGAAGATGAATTGGCGACCGTCCGTCTCCGAATCGGGCAGATTTCCCGGCTCGCCGGGCAGAACGGGCGAAAACGCGCCGCCAACCTCCGCGCCGCGCAGACTGAAGTGCCTGTACATCTCGTCCACGGAGAAAATCGAGACCGGAAGACGCTCGCGATAGACCTCCGAACCGCCAATGGAAACGACAAGTTCCAGACCATTCCGGGACTTGACCGGCCCTGCCGCCTCTAACGCGAGGAAGACCGTCCCCTGCGACGAAGACACCAGCGCGCGGGCGTCGACGCCCTCCCATCCAAGGGGCGTCAGCTCCGCCGACTCCAGCGGGATCCCGTTCGCCGTGCGGACGGGCGACGAGGCAAGGCCATGGGCGGCATCCGGCGAGAAGCCCCCGTCAAGGACGCAGTAGCGCAGCATCTGGCTGCCCGCGTGGAGACGGACCTCCGCCGCGTCGCCCCAGGCCCGGAGGAACGGCGAGACGTCGACCGCCACGGGGAAGAGGTTCACGAGGTCGAGCTTCCCGTTCACCCGAAGGTCGTCAGCATTCAGCGAAAGGTCGCCCGACTGACCGACATGGTCGCCCTTCTCGCGGTCTTCGTTGAACCAGAAGCGGAAGGGACGCCCCGAAAGACGACAGACATCGTCCGACGAGCCGAGCCGCCCGTCATGGTCTACGTCCGCACGGAGGCGCGGCGCCAACGCCGTGAGGCGCAGGCGGGCCTCGTCCTCGACGAAGCGGCCGCCGAAGACGCCCCAGTAGCGGAAGACGAGATCCCCCGACCCGGGCGCGGACGCCGTCACGCGCACCGACGTCCGCGACGCGTCCGCGTCCGTCGCGGCGCGGACGAGCCGCCGCCATTCGGCGAGCGGGACCTCCAGGGGGCCGCCCGCCGCGTCCGCGAGCAGCCGCCAGCCGCCCGTCTCCGCGTCCGCCGTCCAGAGCGCGAAGCCCGCGTCCGCGCCCTCGAAGCCCACGCGGACCCTCCCGCCGGGCAGCCCGACGTCCGTCACGAGGTCGAGCGACGCCCCGTCGCCGTCCGGGCCGTCGCCGACGGGGACGGGCAGCCCGAAGCCGGGCGCGCGCGCGGCCAGGCCCGCGAGGTCGAGCCCCGCCCGGCGCACGCCGACGCCGAGGACGGTGTACGCGGCGTCGGACGCCACCGCGCCGTTCGTCACGAACGAGGCGAAGGCGTCGCCCGGCGACGCGCTCGGGCGGACGCCCGCGAGGCGCACCTCGGCCGTCTCCGCCGCGCGGACGAAGTCCCGCCCGTCCGCGTCCACGGCCTTCAGGCGCTCCGAGAGGTAGGCGACGGCGGCGAAGTTCGTCGCGTGACCGGGGCACGGGCAGCAGCGCGGCGCGCCCCCGTCAGGCAACTCGAGCAGGACCGTCTCCGAGAAGAGCGGCGGCTCGCGGATCCTCAGCACGCCCGCCAGGTGCGGGAAGTTCGTGCGGGCCGCGCCGCAGTCCTCCGGCCCCTCCGCCGACGGCCCGCCCGGACGCCCTCCGGGATCCTCCCAGGACGCGCAGAAGCACCTCCCGCCGCAGGGGCAGGACTCGCCGCCGCTCCGGCACGGCCCCCAGAGGCAGCGACGGCAGGGCCACTCCTCCTCGCCCTCCTCGCCGTCCCGTGCACCGTAGCGGGGATCCGCCTCCGATTCGGGCGGGCGCGGGCAGAAGCGCGCCTCCTGCGAATGGACAGCCGTCCCGAAGAGGTAGTCCGGATGCGAAAGCGAGTAGGAGACGGACGCCGCCGCGCGGCCGTCGAAGAGGCCCGTCAGCGTCGCCGCGCGCGGCGGCTCGGCCTCCACGCGGACGGACGCCGAGCCCGTCCACGCGCAGACGAGGGCCTCCGCGCCCTCACCGACGGGAAGCCCGACGCGCGTCCGGCGCGCGCGGTAGTCGTGGAAGCACGGCGCCGTCGCCCGGACGAAGGGGAAGTTGACCCGCCCGGCGTGGCGGCGCGCGGCGGGGTCGGGCAGGACGCCGAAGGCGAAGTCGTCCGACGCGAGCGAGACGGAGAGCGTCCCGTCGGCGCGCAGGAAGAGCGGCACGTCCGCGCCGCGCGGGACGGGGAGCAGGAGGACGCGGGGGGCGGACGCCGCCCGCGCCCGTCCCCCGCCGCCGGCCCCCTCCCCGACGAGCGGCACGGCGCGGCCGCCGACAAGCAGCTCGCCGCGCCCCGCCCCGGACGCCGTCACGCGCAGGACGGCCGTCCGGTCCGTGGACTCCGGCCACGCGAACGGCGCGTTCGTCGTCCCCGTGGCGGCCCAGTGCTCCCAGACCGTGTTCGTCGAGCCGGGCGGGCAGCCGAGCGGGTCCGCCCCGCCGAGGGCCGCGCCGAAGGCCGCCCGCGCCGCGTCGCACCGCGCCTCTTCCGCCGAGGCGAACGACAGGCTCGTGGCGCGGCGGGGGGCGGACGCGGGGTCGCCGGGGGCGAGGAGCAGGGGGTGGGCCTGTCCGCCGACGCGCGCGCAGACGCCCTCCAGCAGGCCGTCCGACGCGAGGCGCGAGAGGTCGTAGCGGAACGTGACGCCGCCCGTCGGGCGCAGCTCGGCCTGGAGGGAGACCGGACTGTCCGCCCGCCGGCGGAAGAGCGCGTTCCGCCACGTGAGGAGGAGCACCCCGTCCTCCCGCACCGCGTGCCAAAAGCGGCTCGGCCGATCGCGCGCGGCGAGAAGCCCCTCGTTCGCGGCCGGGACGAGGCCGAGGGGGACATGGCCGACGGGCGCGAGCGAGACGCCCGACGGGAGGAGGACCCGCCCGCCGGCGAAGACGACCAGCCCCGTGGCGGACTCGCCCCCGGACGCGAACGCCCAGCCGCCCGGACACGGGCGGGCCCAGTCGGAAGACGCGCCACGAAGCGCCCAGTTCGTCGCGACGCGCGCGCCCGGCGGCGGGGCGAAGTCGAACGACTCGCCCGTCCCCGCGCGCGTCAGCGCGAAGCCCCGGCCGGCGTCGGCCTCGTCCGCCAGCCCTGCATGGGCTCGCAAGCCCGCATCGGGACTGCCGCCCGGCTTCGCGCCCGCGAAGAGCCACGCCGCGGCGGCGAACGCGCCCAGGAGGACGCGCCCCGCCGGCGGCTGGCCTCCGAAGAGGCGCCCGAGGTCGCGAAGCGGACGCGCGCCCCGCCCGTGCAGGAGCGCGGCAAGCCACGCGAGCGCCGCCGCGCCCGCGAGGAGGAGAAGAACCGATGTCCCGGCTTCCGTCGGCATCAGGTCGGCCTCGCCCCCGGCGAAGGGCAGGTGAACTCGAAGAAACGTCGCATAGAACGGCGCCATTATACCAAATCGCCGCGCCGCCCCAGCCGTGGCGAGCGGGCTGGATCTCGTAGCATGTAATCTATGTCTCAAGAGTCCGCAAACCGCCGCGCCCAGACGGCCGCGTTCGCCAGCGTTCCGCGCCAGACATGGAACG